>NZ_JBRCHD010000009.1:0-137565 GCF_053489755.1 Rhodoflexus sp. | reverse complement strand
TTTACCTCTTTGGTAAATGACATGCGGTGCGATTGGTTCAAATCGTGCCATTCAATTGCTTTTTTCATGCTTTGAATCAGCACTTGCGTAGCTGAGGGACCTACATAATATGACTTTCCCATTCCAACCGTACCATTTTGTGTTTCAATATATCTGCCGCCGTTGTTGAGTTTAACTACCGTAATATTTTGCTGTGCAAAGGCAATAGACTGTACGGCAAAAAGAAGCGTCAATGACAAGAGCTGGATTTTCAATATGCGATTCATGATTGTATAAACAAAAACTGCCTACTCTACGAGCTTTTCGGCATCCGCTGCCTGTTTTAAGGGACTTTCGGCGTTGTGTCTGTGGGTTAATACCGCAGGCGGACAAACGTTCCCTGTTTTTCAAATTTTTTTGTTCGTGGTTCGTGTCCTATGAAGAACAGAAAGTAAGGACGCCCCTAATGAGGCGCCCCTATACCTGTTTATTTACCCAAGGGAAGCGCAACACCGACATTTAATGCCAGTGTATTTTGGCGCAAGGACAACTTATATCCCCAGCCTTCTTCTACAAAATAATTACCGTTCAGATAGCTCATCAGTCCGTGCTGGTAGCGCACATCGGCAAAAGCTGAAATACTGCCCAAACTGAGCCGATAACCTAAACCTACCACGCCTGCAAGTCCCAAAGGCTGAACCATTTCGCGGGAGTCTAAGCCTGATAATTGCATACCCTCGCGACGTTCATCAAAGATAGGTCTGCCTCCTGTGTTGCTAACCATCAGATAATTTTCGTCCACGCTGCCGCCTGCAATAATGCTCAAAGTCGGACCTGCCAGAAAATAAAGAGAGGAAGCGCTTTGGTCCGGGTTTAAATCAAAACGCAAAAGGGCAGAAGGTTCTATAAAAAATCCGCTTCCCTGTATGTCGTGTGTATGTGTGTTTTGTCGGGAAACTCCTTTGTAAAACGCTTTTCCTCTTTTCTGCGCCACGCCGATGCCCGGCTGTATGGAAAAACCACCTGATATGGGAATCAGTAAATCAAATCCGACTGAAAAATTTGGTTGCCAGTAAAATTTCAGCTCTTCCGATTCGTAAAACTCATCTGAAAAATTTGATGTTTGTGTACCTATTCCGCCACCCACACGAGGCATGAGTGTAATCTGTGCAAAAGTTGCTGTACCACAGAGCAGAAAAAGGAATAAGAGAATTGATTTTTTTAAATTATACATGATTTTGTGAAAATAAAAACTGCCTACTCTATGAGCTTTTCGGCATCCGCTGCCTGTTTTGAGAGACTTTCGGCGTTGTGTCTGTGGGTTAATACCCTCCACTTACCAAACGTTTCTCTGTTTTTCTAAAAATTTTTCCTATTTATTACTCATGCCCCACGAATGATAGAAAATACCGTAGCTCGTGAGACACGAGCTACGGCGCAGCCCCTTGCCGTTGTTCATGTCTCACGAACGACGGAGGGTGAGGTTTATCTAATATCCTTAAAAACATACATACGTGGCTCAGAAACACGACCCAAAGAAGATTCTGTTCTACCCGTGATTCTAAACTCAGAAGGCGATATGATTTCCAACTTACCTTTTAGGATATCTGCATAATCAACAGTTCCTATGTCATTTGCTGTTACGCGATATTCATTATCAGTAGATTGGAAAGTTGCAAGGTGTGTATTAGTACGATGATTGTAAGCTAATTCACCTCCCAGAGGGAATGTTACTATTATGAGTTTGCCTGGAATATTCTCCAAATCATACACTCTATTACGATTAATTGGGTCGGGTGTCCGTACCACAAAAAAATCATCAGAATCGCCATGAGTGATGTCGCGTGAAAAGGTTATAGATGACTCTATAGATGGATTATTAGAAAGGACTTGTGAATTTCCTGTTGTGGGATAGTAAAAAAATGCTCTTCCTGTTTTACCACGCAAGCTTTCAAAAAATGATATCATGCGTTCTTTTTCTGATACAGGTTGTACCTTTTCACAACCTGCACATAAAACCAATACAAAGACGAATAAAATAATCTGATGCAATATTTTCATAAAATTTTGAAGTGAAAAACTGCCTACTCTATGAGCTTTTCGGCATCCGCTGCCTGTTTTGAGAGACTTTCGGCGTTGTGTCTGTGGGTTAATACCATCCACTTACCAAACGTTTCCCTGTTTTTCTAAAAATTTTTTTGTTCGTTGTTTGTTGTCCCACGAACGACAGCGAGGAGTGCATAGCCTTACATCGGTCGGAAAAGTTGCTTTCCCTTTGACATAAAGCGTAAAAAATATAATTTCAGTAGCAAGATTTCGTTACAGTTGGTACGAAACAATCCTTATGAAAAAAATAACTCTACTACTGCTGATTTGGTGTACTGTCCGGTTTGTGTCTGCGCAAAATGTTCAGTGGACTGACGCATATGATCAGACTGTGAATTTCTATAAAAGCGGTAAATATGTAAATGCAGTGGAATCAGCTCAGAAAGCAGTAGAGCTTGCTACGCCTAATTCCGAAGACTGGGTTCTGTCTCTCCATCATCTTGCTTTGGCGTATCAGGGCATGGGTGATTATGACAAAGCCGAGCCATTATTAGAGCAGTGCCTGCAAGCAAGAAATCAGTATCTGCCAGATAATTATTTAGGATTGGCTCAATCTTTAAGCAGCCTTGCCAACTTGTATCAGAACAAGGGCGAATATGCTAAAGCTCTTCCATTGGCTATCCGTGCGCTTGATATCAGAAAATCTGTATTGGGTAAAAAACATCCCGGTTATGCACAGTCATTGACCCTTCTTGGGCTGGTTCATCAGAAAATGGGCGACTACAAAAAATCCTTATCTCTGTTTGAGCAGGCAAGAGATATTTTTAAAACTACTGTAGGTGAGCGACATATCAGTTATGCTATTACGCTCAATCAAATAGCCGCTTTGTATCGCAGCATGGGTGACTATAATAAAGCAATACCATTGATTATAGCTGCAATTAACGTTCGTAATCATTTGCCTAATAAAAATCAACCTGATTTTGCTGATTTTTTAGAGAATTTAGCGGGCTTATATGAAGATATGAGTGATTACCAAAAAGCGGGCAATAGTTATGAACAAGCATTACAGATTAGAAAGGCTGTACAAGGCGAAGAGCATCCATCTTACAATACATTATTGACCCGTTTAGCAGAAATCCATCAAAAAAATGGACAATATGCTAAAGCACTGCCATTACTTGAGCAAGCTTATCAATCATCAAAGCAGACACTTACCGAGGATCACCCTACTACTGCAGCAATAGCTGTGCAATTAGCTGATATTCTGAGAATACAAGGTAATTACGAGCGTGCGCTTTCACTTTACGAACAATCGTTTAGCGTACAAAAAATCAAATTAGGTGAAAAGCATCCGCAGTTTGCTGCACTGCTCAATAACATGGGCAGTTTGTACAGAATTAAAGGAGCATACAGTAAAGCTGTCCCAATGTTGCAGCAAGGATTATCTATTCGTAAGGCTACCGTAGGTAAAAATCATATAGATTACGCAACGTCGCTGTACCAGTTGGCACTGTTGTACGTGGATATGGCTGCGTATGCAAAGGCGCTCCTTTCTGTTAAGGAAGCTATTGCAATTCATGAAAAAGTAATGGGTAAAAATTCGCCACTTTATGCCAATATGCTTAGCTGCATGGCAGGAGTGTATTACAAGCAGGGTTTACTCACCCAGGCTGCACTACTTTATGAACAGACTGCTGCGCTTCAAAGGCGACTACTTGGCGAGCAGCATCCCGATTATGCCAACTCTTTGCAACAGCTGGGGGAGCTTTACATGAATTTGTGGGACTACAAAAAAGCATTGTACAACTACCAGCAGGCTGCTGCTATCAAAAAAGCCATTTTAGGTGAAAAAAACCCTCAGTACTTAGCTGTTCTTTATGCAATTGCACAAGTGTATCAGAGACAAAATGATCCCGAAGCTGCAAAACTACATCTACATGTATGGCACACACGTAAAGAAGTACTTGGCGAAAATCACCCGGATTACGCACGTTCCCTGATGCAGGCGGCGACTCTGTATGAAGCCTACGGAGAGTTGGTTAAAGCCGATGAAATGCTACAATCGGCATTACAAATCCAGAAAAAATCGCTTGGTGAAAATCATCCCGATATAGCAAACTTGCTTGTCCGTTCAGCCGCTTTGAAAGGCAAATTGAAGGACTACACGAAGGCACAAGCCTTCTATCGTCAGGCAGGAAGTATTTACAAAGCAACCATTGGTGAAAATCATGCTGACTATGCAAGATTTTTATCTCAAATGGCAGAAACTTATCTGCATCAGGAGGTACCTCAAAAAGCTGAGCCTCTCTTATTTCAATCGCATGATATTATTTACAAGCAAATCAGCGAACTTTCACACCTTCTTTCTGAAAGGGAACGGGAAAACCTACTGGCAACTGTTGCAGACGAGTTTGAGAAGTTCAACTCTTTTACGCTTAAACGGAAAAAAGCAAATCCTGCAATTTCAGGAAGGATGTATGATAATGCCTTGCTTTTAAAGGGACTTTTGCTGCAAAGCGCGATTCAATTACGGTTAAATATTTTAGCGACAAATGATGAAAAGCTACTTCGAACTATGGAAGCATGGGAAGCAGCTAAGCAACAGTGGCTTGAGATGCTCAATGCTGCCGAGCCTGATATTGATGCCATTGATAATTTAGATTTCAAAATCAATGAGTTAGAGAAGCAGCTTGCTGCAAAAGTTACGGATAATCATTTGAAAATTATCCGCTGGCAACAGGTACAACAAGCCCTGCAACCACAAGAAGCCGCTGTGGAAATTGTCCGTTTTCGGGTGTATGACAAGCAGTGGAAAGATACCGTGCGCTATGCGGCGCTGGTGCTGACCCCACAGCTCAAACAGCCGCAGGTAGTTGTGCTGCCCCACGGCAAGCTGATGGAAGCACGCGGCACACAGGGCTATCGCGCGGCGGTGGCTACCCTGCGCGGTGTGGGCGTAGAAACCGAAGAGGATAACATTATGCCCGCCGATTCGCTGTATCAGTTGTTCTGGCAGCCTATTCAGCAGACTTTGGACAGTTTGGGTACATTCCGCACCGTGTATCTCTCACCCGACGGGGTGTATCACCAGGTCAATTTGCTGACGCTACCGCATCCGAAAGGGGGTTATATTGCCGATGCTTTGGACTTGCGTTTGGTGGGTTCCACCCGCGATGTAGTCAAACGCCGTCGCGTACAGGGTAAACCGCAGCCTGCCGCGCTGTTCGGCTTTCCTGACTATTTGGCAGCACCGCAGGCAGCACCGGAAGCGCCCTTAGTGGCAGCTACTGCCTCAGGCTACGCCACTTATCGCGCATTGGAACGGACTGGCAATATCAGTCCGCTGCCCGGTACACAGGCAGAGGTTGGCAATATCAGCCGCATCATGCAGCAGCAAAGTGTACCGCATCAGGTGTGGCAGGGAGCGCAGGCATCCGAAGCACAACTGCGCCAACTCGTATCGCCTCAGGTCTTGCACATTGCCACACACGGTTTCTTTGAAGCAGTCGCGGAATCGGACACCAAACCCGACCGCTTGTCTATGTCGGGTATCAGCGGCGAACGTGCCTTTGAAAATCCTTACCTGCGTTGCGGTTTGTACCTGGCAGGGGCAGAAACTTCCCTGAAAAACCGCGAACAGCTACCCGCAGGCACCAACGACGGCATTTTGACTGCCTACGAAGCGGCGGGACTGCGTTTGGACGGTACAGAATTGGTCGTGCTTTCTGCCTGCGAAACGGGCTTGGGCATCAGCAAAAACGGTGAGGGTGTGTACGGACTGCACCGCGCTTTCCAAACAGCAGGTGCGCAAACGGTGATTTACAGCCTGTGGAAAGTCGCCGACGAACAAACACAGGAACTGATGAGCGATTTCTACCGTCGCTGGCTGGCAGAGAAAAAACCCAAGCGGCAGGCATTCGCCGAAGCACAAGCCGCATTAAGAAAAAAACACCCCGAACCGTATTTCTGGGGCGCTTTTGTGCTGGTGGGTGAGTGAGAGGAAATCAGAACGCGGATTTTTTATTTAATCAAAAAACATGTAAAAATCCGTGATAATCTGCGTTATCCGCCCATTTCAGCGTGCTGCAAAATTTAGGGAAACAAGGAACGGCGACCCGATAATTTTTTCATGCCAACGCATGACCAATGGCGGTTTTTTTGCGTTAATGAGTTGTTTTGCTTCCTTAAATGATGATGCGATACTCTTTATTTGTTCTACTGCTTGCGATGAGCGCTTTGCCGCTGTCGGCGCAAAACCTATTGTCCGACAAACACCCCAAAGTACGCGCTACGCAAGTTGTCCTTGACAGGCTGCTGCAAGTCTTTGGGCAGCCTCCCGGCGATGGCGCTGCACCGCTGTTGCGCGTACACAGCAAAAACCCCGACAGCAAACTGATTCTGGAACTCAATTACAAACAAGGACAGGCGGTGATAGACATGCAGGAATCCCTTTACGATTTGTGTGCCAGTCAGTTCAGCAGCAAACAGCAGGATGCGCTTGCCATGCTTTTGGGGCACGAATTGGTGCATCTGTATGCCAATCATCAGTGGATTACGCAATTTGGCAGGGCGCAGCGTTTTACCAAAGACCCTGCCAGCAACAGCGCCAACGCAACTGCCGAACGCCAAGCCGACTATCTGGGTACTTTTTACGCCTATCTGGCAGGCTATCAGCCATATGCAATCAGCGAATCGTTAATTAATGCCATCTACACGCATTATCGCCTGCCCGACAAGATGGAGGGCTACCCCTCGCGGCAGGAGCGCATTGAAACTGCCTACGAGAGCCGCAAGGACGCGCAGGAACTGATTGCAGCCTATCGCACGGGCTTACTGCTCATGGCAACGGGAGCTTATCCGCAAGCCGAACAGGCATTTCTGTATGTTGTCAAAAGAAATGAAGCCGTCGGGCTGAAAGGTCCCAAAGAAGCCTATAACAATGCCGCTACTGCTATTCTCTGGCAACTGATAGACAATATGGACAACAGCCGTATGCCTTATTACCTGCCCGTTGAAAGCGATGTGCGATTGCGCAAACTGCGCGACCGCACATCGTCGGGTTATTCCCCCGCACAGGAGCAGGCGCTGCTCAATCGCTGTATGTCTTATTTAGACAAAGCGCTTGCGATGGATAAAAATTACCATGCCGCGCTGCTCAACTGGATGGCAGCCCGTTTGCTTGCAGGCAATCCCGAAGCGGTCATCGGAAAAATCAAGGAAGCAGGCAGCGCTGCTGCTACCGATGCGGCATGGCTTACCATCGGCGCGGTTGCTCATGCCGCCGTAGGACAGGAAAGCCGCGCTGCTGAACTCTTTGAACAAGCCCTCAAAACAGGTGCATGGTACGCCAAAGCCAATCAGGAGGTTTTTAAACAAAAAACTTCTTATGTCTATAAGTTGACAACTACTGTTCGCCAATGGGTCAGTCAGGATGCGGCGATGCGGAGCAACTGCCGACCGCCTGCGCCTCCTGCTGCGCCACTTATCGCGACCGAGTTGCAGTTGGCGCGTAACCTCAGCGATGCTCCCCTGTTCGTTCGCATGACCTACGCCGCCAAACGCGATGCGGAAAATTCACCGATGATTGTGCAAACAAGCGAACAAAAGTTACACGTTTCGCCTCATCAGCCGGCAGGCATCACTACCGCCAATCAGTTGCTGCAAACCTACGGCGAACCGCGTGCCATTGGCAGCCACTGCTGGTATTTTCCGCACTGCGGTATTTTGGCGGAATTAGGCGAGGCAGGCAAATTGCTGCGGCTTTGGCAGGTTTATGCCGAACAGTAAAAAAAATTTAAGTCATCAGAGAAACGTTTACATTATTTCCGGTATTCACCTATGAAAATACTGTCGTTGGGTAATCCCTTTGCCGATGAGGACAAATTGGTAGCAGCCTTACAGCAAGGCAGCCAAAAGGCAGAGGAGTACCTCTATAAAAAACACAAAAGCATGGTTATCAATCTGATTTTGCAGAAAGGCGGAACGGCTGATGAGGCAGAAGACATCTATCAGGAAACAATTCTTGTGGCAATGGAAAAAATCAGCAGCCCCGACTTTATCAGGCAGGCACAGTTGAAAACCTTCATTTATAGCATTGCCAAAAATAAATTCAGGAAGGAGATACGGGATAATCCCGACAGAAAAGGTGTACCTATTCAAACCGGCGAAGGCGATGATGATGAGCCGGGTATGTTGGAAAAGTACCTGGGTGCGCCCGCCAACGAGGACAGTGAATGGTACGAAGAGCAAATGCAGCTGCTCCGACAGGAAATGAGCAAAATAGGCGAAACCTGCCGACAACTGCTGGAAGCCTGGTACGAACGCAAATGGGGCGATTCCAACGAGTTAGCCGCTCAGTTTGGCAAAAGCAGCGGCGAAGCGCTCAAAATGTCGGTACACAAATGCCGCGAAAAATTAAGAAAAAACATTCTTCCCTTGTGGAATAAAAAAATTGCATACTAATATGGAACTCAATGATAATGACATTTTGCTCATAGAGCGATATTTGGCAAACGAGTTGAACGAACGCGAACGCAAGGATTTTCAGGCGCGGCTCAATACGGATGCGGAGTTGGCTGCCTACGTTGCCGCACATCGCGCCATAGATGCTGCGCTGATACGCGAACAACGCAAAAAGCGCTTCGCAGGCTATGATAAAGAAATAAAACGGCAAAATGTACTAACTGTAACCATGCGTTATGCAGCGGCGGCAGTGCTCGTACTGGCAGCAGGCATCACCGCTTACCTGCAACTAAACAGGCAGGAACAGCCACCAATCGCAAAAGCCGAAACACCTGCGCAGGAACTTTTGCAGGTTCCGCAGCAAACCATTCAGCAGACAGGCAATAGAGGGATGGGCTTTGCCGGCACCGATTCTGTGCAGCAACTTATTCCCCTGTGGCTTACCGCAGCCCCCGCCGATGCCACAGCAAGCTATCTTTTCAGAGATACGCTGCAAATTTTTGTACCCGTTACTGACATTCAATTACTGAAAGACAGCAGTTTCCAGCAAAATCTTGGCATTTCGCTGACCTACGACCGCACCCGCAACGACACTTATTTCCTGCGCTTTCGCGGGAAAACCTACGAGTTGAAGCGGTATGCCAAACAAGCTGAAACATTAGAATAAAAAAATTTCACTTTAAGGGGAAACGTTTGCACAAAGCCGGGTATTAAACATTAAAACACCCAAAACACCGACGATTATGACTACTGCCAACGTTTCCCAACTGTCCACCCTTTTTCAAGCCATTTTGCCTAACGGCACTCGCCTGAGCGTTTCCGCTGATGGCAGAAAACTACTTACCGAAGGCTACACAAGCCATGCAGGCAATACCTACTTTGCCGCCATTTCGCTCACCAACGATTTTGTTATCAAGGAAGACCTGGGGCAGGGCTGGAAATATACATTCTTGAACGGACTGAAAATTTATACGCTCAATAACCAACTGATTGCCGAGCGTAGTTTTCACTGTCATGTCTATTCGGAAGAAACTGTTGCGCACGCAGCAACCGATATGCTAACCGATGCCATTATGGAGGCTGCCCAAAGACAGCGGATTCAGGTCAACCGCATACAGGTAGAAAGCGAAGTGCGCAACCGACTGAACAACACCAAAAGACTGAAATAATCCTTTTCCCTCACCCCCAAAACCAAAACAAGCCATGTTGACCGTTCAAAATAATAACCAACCTGCCACTACCATTATTGACCCACGCGGTTTGCAGGTTACTGCCGCTGCGCATCTGATGTCAGGCTTCACCGTTTATACCGGCGAGCGTGCGATAGAAGGTATTATAATAGAAGAAGGCATCGCGCAGGGCATAGGCGTAACCTACCTGAGCAGCCTGCGCATCAGGTGCAGCACAACCAACCGGATTTTGTGGGAAGACAGTTTCCGCAATGTAACCTACAACCGCGAGCGCGTGCGAAAAATCGTAGGTGAGCAATTGATAAAGTCCTTTACTGATTCACTTAGGCGCAGCAATATGCAAATTCCCCGCGAAACCATTGAAAACCACGTGAATCAGCTGCTTGACAAAGCCTACTATGAGCAAACTGACCGTGCTTTGCTGGATATTTTGGCAGGTTGGGGAATTGAAGTGAAAATAATTGGATAACAAACAAAAAACCTTCCCAAGTTGCATTAGGAAGGCTTGTTGCTGCTTAAAACTAACCTTTGTAGCGAGGGTAGGACTCGAACCTACGGCCTTCGGGTTATGAGCCCGACGAGCTACCAACTGCTCCACCTCGCGATTTTGTGCCACAAAGATAGTGCAATAAAACTAATGTGCAATACCTAAGTGCAAAAAAAGTGAAAATGCTGCGATTGAGTGAAAAAAAGTACCTTTGTGGCATGAGTCATAAAGCAGGTTTTGTTAATATCATCGGAAAGCCTAATGTCGGGAAATCTACCTTGATGAATGCCCTTGTAGGCGAACAGTTGTCTATCATCTCGGCCAAAGCCCAAACTACGCGCCAAC
This sequence comes from Rhodoflexus sp., assembly GCF_053489755.1. Classification (NCBI taxonomy): domain Bacteria; kingdom Pseudomonadati; phylum Bacteroidota; class Cytophagia; order Cytophagales; family Thermoflexibacteraceae; genus Rhodoflexus; species Rhodoflexus sp. The sequence continues at coordinate 127,053 of NZ_JBRCHD010000009.1, read as the reverse complement.
GCATCATGGGTATTATCAGCGGAGAAGATTTTCAAATCATCTATTCCGACACGCCGGGCATACTGACTCCTGCTTATGAATTGCACAAAGTGATGATGCAATATGTGCAAACTGCGTTGGAAGATGCTGATATTGTACTTTTTGTTACTGATCTGACCGATACCTTAGACGATCATCCACTGTTGCTGCGTTTGGCGCAGTTAGAGATCCCGCTGTTGCTGGCGATTAATAAAGTGGACTTGTACAAGCAAGCGGATGTGGTTGCCAAAATGAGCTACTGGCAGGAAAAACTCCCCAAGGCAGAACTTTTTCCTATTTCAGCATTAGAAAAATTCAATCTGGAGCGGCTGTTTGATGTCATCATGGAGCGCCTGCCCGAACATCCTGCTTATTTTGATAAGGAGGAACTGACCGATAAATCGGAGCGCTTTTTTGCCGCAGAAATTATCCGTGAAAAAATATTTCTGAATTACGCCCAAGAAATCCCCTATTGCTGCGATGTAGGCATTATTTCCTTCAAAGAGGAAGCGAATATCATCCGTATTAATGCCGAAATTTATGTGGAGCGCGATTCGCAAAAAGGCATCATCATCGGCAAAGGCGGCACAATGCTCAAAAAAGTTGGAACGCAGGCACGCATAGATATGGAACAATTTTTCCGCAAAAAAGTATTTTTGGAGCAACACGTTAAAGTAGTTCCCGACTGGCGTAACCAGAAAAATAAGCTGGAGAAATTAGGCTATGTAGCCTGAGCATTACAGCACGTTTTTTGAACGGGACTGCTCATTCTTCAATACATAAATCCTGTACGATGTCTCGATTCAAATATATCCTCGCTGTCTGTGCTTGCTTATTTGCTGTACAAGTTGCTGATGCTCAAACACCTAAATATTGGGTTTATTTCAAAGACAAGCCATTGGCTGCTTCACACGATCCGGTGGAGGCACTCAGCCCTGCGGCTATTCAAAAGCGCGACCTGCTGCAAATCAGCCGCTGGCAGTGGACAGATGTTGCCGTTTCGCCTGACTATCTGCAAGCACTTTCATCAGCAGGAGCATCGGTAGAGGTTGTCTCTAAGTGGCTCAATGCGGCGACTTGTCGCGCCGAAGCCGCCGTAGTGGAGCATATCAGGCAATTGCCTTTTGTAGAAAAAATTGTGCCTGTAGGTCCGCCGATGCAGGTTGCTCGCAGCCGGCCCCTGCCCAACGAAAAGCGCATGGAATTGGGAATGGCTGCCCGTCAAATGAATAGCACAGCACTGATTGACCGCCAACTGACAGGCAAAGATGTGCTCATTGGGGTAATAGATGCAGGTTTCTACGGCGCACCTTCAGATCCATTCCTCAAATATCTCTTCGAGCAAAACCGCATACTGGGCATCCGCGACATGGTATCGCCGCAACGCCGCACAGACTTTTTCAATGTAAGGGAAACCTCTTCGGACGACCACGGCACCACCGTTTTGCAGATGATTGCAGGGCTTTCACCTGACAAAAAACAGTACGGACTGGCCACAGGAGCGAAGTTCTATCTCGCCCGCACCGATCACGGCGATCGCGAGTTCCGCGCCGAAGAGGACTACTGGATCGCCTCGATGGAATGGATGGATAGCCTCGGAGTACGCATTATTAATACCTCGCTGGGCTATGCGCAAGGCTTCGATAACCCCAATGAAAATTACAAGCCCGAACAGATGGACGGTAAAACAGCCGTGATCAGCCGCGCCGCGCAGATTGCTGCTGAAGAGAAAGGTTTGCTGCTCGTTATCGCAGCAGGCAACGAGGGTAGCAGTTCTAACTGGAAAGTAGTTTCTGCACCGGCAGACGCGCAGGGTGTACTTTCCGTAGGCGCAACTACATCTACAGGCATTAAGGCATTTTACAGCAGTATCGGGCCTGATTTTGTGCCTTATTTGAAACCCAATGTATCCTGCCTGCCGCAGGTTTCGGCGGGAACTTCATTTTCCGCACCAATGATAACAGGATTTGCCGCCTGCCTAATGCAGTTTGCACCTGATAAATCTGCCAAAGAATTAATCGAAGCTATCGAAAAAAGTGGAAATATTTACCCGTTGGGTAATAATTTTATTGGATATGGCATTCCTGATGCCACACGCGCCCTCAATATTTTGCAAGGAGAAGCAGGCAGCCGCAGTTACCAACGTCTGACTGCTAAAGACAGCCTTTTGATTCCTGTACAAGTTAAAGATGAAAACACTATTGCTGCCTTTTTCCACAAAAGCAGCGAAACGAAAGTAATTGAACAAGGCATACCGAAGGGAAACAAAAGCGGCATTCTGATCAAAAAACACAAAGAGGCTACCCGGACAACTGTCGTTATTGGCGAGGAGTTATGGGAAATTGTGTGGGAATAACCAGTTCGTTCATGCACTTGAAATGCTTTTTAGGACAGCTTTTAGCCCCTGCCTTTGAACAAGGACGGCAATCTAAGTCTTTGTTTTCCAATACAATAGAGTTTTCGCAGAAAGGTTTAATGCCCATAATCGGCACAGTAGTTCCCCAAATGGAGTAAACTGTTGGATGGAATGCAGCGGCAATTTGCGTCAGTCCGGTATCGTGTCCGATGACCATTGCCGCCTGTGCTACCACAGAAGCCGAGCGGCTGATGTTGAATTTTCCACAAAAACTGATGACTTTTTTATCGGTATCGCTAAAATATGCCATCAGCTGCTCGCCTGTAGCCTCATCTTCTTTGCCGCCAATAAGTACAATATGTGTGTAAGGCAATTTTTCACACAGTTCAATCATTTTGTGCAGTGGCAATTTTTTTGTCGGTTCGCTGCCGCCAATAACATAAGCACAGAAAGTATTAAGCGCAAAATCGGGTGCAAGTTTCTGTAAATCAACCTGATATTTGGATGCAATAAAGTAGTCTAATCCTTTGCCATCGTAACGAACGCCTAAGGGGGCTATTGCCTGCATATACCTGTCTGCTACGTGCAGCGGCTCGCCATTGGATTTGCGCGGCATGCGATCTATTCTAAACTGGGTAAGTAAAAAGCGCTGCCAAGTAAGTTTATTGTAGGTAAATCTCGTTTTTCCTAAAGCAAGGCAGAGGCGTGTACTGCGCAGATTCTTATGGAGGTCAACTACATAGTCGAAGTTTTCCTGCTTCAACTGACAAATAAGTGCGCTTAGGTCGTCATTGTGCAGCAGATGTAGTTTATCTACGTAAGGATTTGCCTCCCACATATCGGCGTAGCTGCTTTTAGTACACATATGCAACTCACAATCAAGTTGTTGTTTCAGGCAGCGCACGACAGGACTTGTCCAAACGATGTCGCCAATGGCAGAAAATCGAATGACTAATATCTTGGGCACAGATTTAGGGCGTTTTTCGAAATATAGGACGCAGGATGCGCGTAGCTATGTAGAAGATAATAAAGGATACCATCTCGGCGGCACAAAATTTGAGCAGCGCCATACCAAAGTTAGGAACGCCTACCTTTATTCCAAACGGCATCATAATCAGCCAGATCGGTGTCAGGATACAGCCAAAAACAGTCAATGCCATCAGATTACCGGCCAAGCCGACCAATAAGGCATAGCCCAAAGGCACATCATCTGTTTTCAAACCATAGAAAATACCGAAGCCGATAAAGCAAACATAGCCGAAAATTTCTTCAATAGTCATTATTTTTCTGTCAAAATAGTTCCTGTTAGGCGCATCAGTAAAGTTTTGGCTTCCAAAAGGTTGAAAATAGCCTGTACTTCACCGAACGCAATATCTGCAAAGGTATTTTGTAAAATGCGATACTCAAAGGCATTGATGCTGCCGGTGCGGTAGCGTTCTGCCGCTAGGTTGAGATTGGTCTCGGCAGCAGCTTTGTTTTCACGCGCAATTTTTACTAATTGACGACGCAGGTTGTAAAGATCGTAAGCATCGGCCAGGTCGCGCTCTAAGGCTAATTTCAGGTTGTCCACTGCAAAAGCTCCTGCCTGTTCTTCTATTTGTGCAGTTTCTACAGCGCGACGCAGTTGTCCGCCTGCAAAAATCGGCATATTGAACGTGATGCCACCTGTAATGGTGCTTGTAGCTGCTGTGTTATTGGGGCGCGGCCTGCCGTCAATAAACTTAGCATTTTCCAGATTTTGACGGTTGCGGTTGTAGGTATAGGCGGAAAACAAACTCAAGTTAGGTCTCAATTCAGATTTTGCTAAACCTACGTTGTTGCTCAATAGTTCCTGATTGTGCAACTGTGCTTCCAGATTGCTGTTAGATGAAAACATCTTGTCGCGTAGATCTTCGTAGCTGTAATCAAAGTCTTCAAATACCAACGAATCTGTCAGTATGTAAGTTTTATTGACGTCGGCGGTTGCCATGAGTACATTCAGGTTGCGAATAGCTGCCTTGAGTTGTACTTGCTGTACAAGCAGGTTGCTGCTGTCTGCGAGGTAGTTATTTTTCTCTAATAGTACATCTGTGATAACTGCCTTTCCGACCTCCTGCTTCAACAAGCTATATTCGTAAATATCGCGAGAGGTTTTAAGCACTTTTTCCGAAATTTTAACGCGCTCGCGCAGACGCACAGCATCGTAGTATGCTACAATCACAGCCTGTATGGCATCTTCTACCACTATGCGCGCATTGCCTCGCGAAAGTTTTTCGAGTTCTTCCAGTCGCTGCTTAGTCAAATTGATGCGGAAACCATCAAAAATAACCCAGTTGATGCTGGCAGTAGGCTGGATGCTGAAATTGCGGATGTCGCCTTGGATGAACGCAGCGGGGTTGACAATGCTATTCTGTACGTTGTTCTGGCTGATATTGATAGCGATGGTCGGATAGCGACCGGCTTGCCCCTGCGTGTTATTAAGCTGAGCAGCCGCCACATTTTGCTGCTGAATGCGGATGCCAAAATTCTGGTTCAGTGTGCGGGCAATTGCATCGGAAAGTGTAAGTGATTCTTGTGCATAACTTCCAAGAGCCGGGTAGCAGGCTATCAAAAAAGCGGTTAATAATTTTTTCATTACGGTTGGTATTGAACAATCAAAATGCATAGCAGCACGAAAAAGTGCCATAGAAAAGTAGGAACTCGGTTGATAGCAGCGCTCAAAATTAAGCGTAAAAATCCGAATAAGCAGTTGCGAACGGCAGGCTTTTCATCGCACAAACGCAGATTAGGCAAATAATATGCCATATCGCCGATGGCAAATTTTATATGTAAATTACCCAAAATATCACTTCATCCGTACTTATGCCTTCGATAGCTCCTAATTGGTTTGTTGCGCTGCCTGTTCGCCCTACTGAGCATCTGCTCGAAGCACTGGCAGAAACTGCACCGCCCCAAGTTCGCCTGTTTGCCCCGGACGATACCCACCTGACAATCGCGTTTATGGGCGCTATGCCCAAAGAACGCGTGCAAGATGTGCTCAACATTATGGAAGAAATTGATTTTGACCCATTTACTATCCGGCTCGCCAAACTGATTCCCCTGCCCTCGCCTAAGCACACAAGCGCACTGTCTTACACGGTAGGCACAGGAAACGAAATAGTAGTAGCGCTGATAAAACAGTGGCGCGATTTGCTGCTGTCGGCAGGAGGCGCTGCGCCCGACAAGCGTCCGCCACTCCCCCACCTAACCATCGGCAGGCCGCTGCGCAAGTTTGGCAACCATGCTCAGGAAATCGGCAGACAGTGGGCGGCTCAACTGCCAACAATCGCCTTTGAAGCAAAGATCGAAAGTGTAGCGCTGTACACTTGGTCGGACGATCGCCGCTACAACCAGTTTAAAATAGTAGCAGAACGGGTTGTGCATACAAAAAACCCTGCCAAAGAATGACAGAGTTTTTTCAAGGAAGCTAATGTGTCTGTGTAATATATCCGGCAGCGCCGAATGTTTTTCACCAAATAAGGTTTTATTGTTGTGTGGTATCGCTTTCCATCCGATAAGTCCACTCCATCTTCTTTTTGTCGTATTTACTTGTTTCGCTGGGCCACTCGATAAAGAGTGGACTTTTCAGGTACATATCTACGTTTCCGGACTTTACTAACTCGCGGAAAAGCTCATTGCCGCGCATCATTAAGGAGTCGTCGGGCATATACGGGGTTACGAAAACCTCTTCAAAATCGCACAGTTGCTTGCCACATTTCTTAAATCTGCCGCCTACGCCACGATTGTAACCTTTCGCATTACGCGCAGGTCGGATCACATAAAAAAAGTGCGTACTGTCAGGCGTAATATGGTAAAATTTTAATTGAAACTTGGATAGTTGTTCTGTAAAGTAACGTCGGAACGGCAGTTCTGTTCGTTGATGATTGTATCCGCGCATATTTTCAGGCAGTGCGTAAATGCGCGAAATAATATCTACCATCAATGTGTCTCTGTCTGCCTGAGTTAAGTATGTATCAGGGTTGTAGCGTTTTTGATCCTTATTTTGCAAACAAGAACTTGCACAAGGCAATAAAAAACTGAGGAATAGCAGTAACTTAATAACAGACATATAGCGAGCTTGTGCTTGATAGAATCATCAATAAAAAATCAACAAGTGCAGGTTTTAGTGTTCTGCACTTGTTGAAACTTAATCAGGACTATCTGTATTCTTTCAACTGTGGATTCCACTCAGCCCAGCCTCTTGTCCAGTCGGTTGTACCAAAGGCGCCACGGAAGGTCACATTCTCGAAACCTGTCAGCCCTTGGAAGCTCGCACCGCTCAACAGTGGTGAACCTGTATTAGGAGTCATTGTAGGCACGCCTGCATCGAACAAGGTAGGGCTAATGCCTGCATCCTGCCATTTTGGCAGAATGGTGTTGTTGTTGGAAGTAAACCAAGTCTCAGCATTTGCCTGACCGCCAATTGGCAACTGATTGAACGAATATACACCATTAGCAAAAGTCGCTGTACCTGCCACTACGCGCAGACCGCGAGGAGCATTCGGATGGTTAGCGCCGTTTGCAGGAGGTCCTGAGAAGATAGTACCTGCTGAACCAAAGCCATTACCGCCCCAATTTTCTACGCCTGCCAAGATATTGTTGCGCAGTATTAATTCGTTAGCCGTTGCATTGGCTACAGTGTTTGCACCATCTATAAAAATGCCGTTTGGATAAGCGGTAAAGAAGGAGTTGTGAATCTGAATTTTACAATTGCGGCGCAATTGAGCGGCGCTTTGAAACTGCAAACTAACGGCCGTTTCGCGGTCTTTCTTCGGACCGATCACCGTTACGTTGGAGAAAATTGCCGATGTGAAAGGCGTAGCGTTAGAGCCTGTACCATCGTTATCTACTTCAAAACCGTTGGAGCCGGACTGGTCGGCAAGCGCTGCGGCGCGGATGCTCAAAGCAAACTGTACGCGACCAGAGTAGCCATTGTCTACGTCTAAATCATCATCTAAACCACGATAAGCGATTAAGTTTTTAGCGTTTACCGTTCCACCGAACCACTCAAAAGCATCGTCCAAGCCAAAAGAACACATCACGTTTTCTATCACCGTTCCGCGACCTACTGAACCTAATGTCAGCGAGTTTACTTCCTGATTAGGGTTGATCGGAATACCGGCATATTCAATGCGCACGAAACGCAACACGCCGGAGTTGTCATCGTCGTTCGTACCGCCGTGGAATGCGCCATACTGACCTTCCAGTTCAGCTACGCCACCCGGATTGTTGTTGCGAGCAAAGCCACAAATAACCAAACCACCCCAGTCACCGGGTTCGCGCTGACCCGCCGGACGTTCCGATGTCAGCACAATAGGCTCGGCTGCCGTGCCATTGGCAATAATGCGGCTGCCGCGGTGAATAATCAGCGTGCCTTTTGTTTCGCGGTCGCCGATGATGAGCGTACCCGGTTCAATGGTCAGAACGCCCGTAGCAGTAGGCTGACCGGTGAGCGAGTTGTCTGTACCTACACGTACAAAACCATTAAGGCGATAGATTTTGTCTTTTGTCCAAGTGATGTTACCCGACAAGTTCCCGCGAACTTCTACAATTTCTTTGGCAGGCTGCGCAGAAACAGTAACTGCAAAAGTAGCAATAGCAGAAGTACGATCACGACGGTCTGTTACTTGAAAAGTAAAGTTCACAACTGTGTTGGGCGCGAGGGCTTCAATTGTGTAACGGAAAGGAATCGTAGCTGAAGTTTCACCGTTCAGTGTAACTGAAGGAAACGCAGGCGAAGGCGCACCATTGCGCAGAATAATCAATGTTTTTGCGCCTTCCGGTGCAGTAATCGTAATGTTGGTTGTTACTGTACTGCCGACCAGTCCGGAAGCGGTGGTAGCGCTCAAAGCAAGTGTGGGTGCAGGACCAATCGTCTCCTCTTTTGAACAAGAGAGAGCAAATAGAGCCAAGCTAACCAGAGCAACACTCGTCAACTTTTTAAACATGTTCATTTTAGATTGGGATTAAAGTGAAATCGAGAAATTGTAATTAGTGAAATAAAATTACAGTCTGACTGAAATACCTGTAGAGAAGACAGTTCCCGGACGAAAACGCTGAATTTTTTGATCAATAGTACGTTCAAATTTACCATTAGCGTTACCGTCTTGCAAGAGCAGCACTTCCTGATTCAATAGGTCAGCAATACCTACTTTAACTTGTAGGTAACGCCCCAAGCGTTTGGTCACAGAAATATCTATTTGGCTGCGCGGCATTTCGTAAATGTCGGGATACCCTTCATAACCTACGATGAAAATGCGCGGCCCAATGATGTTATACAATAGATTTACTTGCAAATCTTTCTCTACATTGTTGTAAAAAATACCTGTGTTTATGATATAGGGCGATTGACCTTGCAGCGGTCGGCGGTCGGATTGCCCAACAGCACGGTCGCCTAAATCTACCAAACTGCGAATGAGCGAGGCGTTAAACAACACGGCTACATCATTCAAGATGCTTGAAGAAGTAAGCCCTGCCAAAGTTTTCTTAATGTCTATTTCTAAGCCATAGCTGTAAGAACTTTTGGCATTATCATAGGTAAACGTTTTAGCGCCGCCCGAACCTGCTCCGGGAACAAACAGCGTTTCAATCGGTTTGTCAAAATACTTATAGAAAGCGGCAATGCTGATAATTTCCCCAGACTTAGGATATTTTTCCCAACGCAAATCAACGTTGTGAATTTGAGGGGTTAATAAGTTTTCATTACCCTTGTTGGTAAAGTTGAAGTTGAAGTCATAGAACCCGAAAGGTGCCAACTCGCGGAACTCAGGACGATTGAGCGTAATGCCATAGGCGGCGCGAATTTGTGTCTTATCATTCAGGCTATACATAAAATTAAAAGAAGGGAGAGGACGCACGATCAAGTTGTTTACATTGATCGGGTCGTTGGTCAGCGTTGCGCTGTTGAGTGTTTGCAAGTTGCGCTCTATCCGAACACCACCAATCAACTTCAGTTTTTCGGTAATCGGCAGGTTCGTCATCAAATAAGTGGCAAACAGATCGTTGGAAGCCGTGTAAGAGTCGTTAGGGTTAGACTGCTCGTCAATGCGTATCCCCGTAATAGAATTGATATTTTCGTCGCGGAAAAGGTTTGCAATCGTTCCGTTGAGCAGGTTCAGATCAAAGAACAAAGAATTGGCGCGGTTATAACCAATGTTTCTGGCCAAGAAGTTGCGGTCTTTGCGTTCATAGAATGCGCCTGCGCTTACTTCAAACTCGTAACTGCCCGCAATCGAGAACTTGCGTCTTACATCTACCGCACCCGTGTAGGCTGTTTCCTTCATTTCTGAGAAGAATCGTCCGAGAAACTCTGCCGCTGCTGCTCCGGGTGGTACGTAAAGCGTTGTGCCGCCTTCTATCACATCCAGATCGGAACGGTAGCGCTTGTAATCCGGTTGATCGCGGTAAGCGCGATTAAAACCTGCCACCCACTCAACTTTAAGCCTATCATCTGAGAAGTTGTGCTGTCCTTTTAACTGACCTGAGTACACACCGCGATACACCTGATCGAACGAATGATTCACAGGGCTGTAAGCAGACTCGAAGTTGATACCTGTACGATACACATATTGCGAAGTGCTGATCTGGTTGAACAAGTTCTTGAACTCCATCTTGTGGCGATCGTTGAAGCGGAACGCCCAGTTATGCAATACGCCCAAACGAATATTTTGTGTGTACTGGTCGTCCTGATAGTTGTAAATCGGGTTGCTGGCGCCTTTTACCTGATCAAACTCGTTAAAATCTGAACGATCTATATCGAAAGTTGTCCACGTATTGCTGTACGTAAGCGCTGTTACATGCCCGATTTCTATGCCTTTCTTGGTTTCAAAACGACGGTTGATTGTCAAACCAATGCGCTGATCGGGAATAGCAACGCCCTTCTCCTCTGTCCAGAGCGAGTTGTTGAGCGAACGTCCTGCTTGTACAAGCGCATCGCCGCTCAAGCGACGCAAATTATCAGGAAAACCCGCAGGCAGGTTGTAAAAACCTCTGTTGAAACCCGTCCAATGACCGGGGCCTTTTTGCTGGTGATAAAAATCGCCGAAAGTAGTTCCTGTGCGGAATTGGGTAGAGTAATCAACGATAATACTGTTTTCGTCGGGAATATCTTTGGTGAAAATCTTCACAGTACCACCTGCAAAGTCGCCGGGCAATTCAGGCGAAGGACTTTTGTAGATAAAGATGCGATCCAATTGCGAACTTGGCACAATGTCAAAAGCAAAAGAGCGCACATCAGTTTCCATGCTTGGCGCAAATACATTGTGAAGCATCGCCGGGCTGTAGCGTTCGGCAAGGCCGCGTACCATAATGAAGCGATCGTTGATTACGGTTACGCCCGGAATGCGCTTTACCACTTGTGCCGCGTCTCTATCTTGCGACTTGGATATTTGCTCGGCAGAGATGCCGCTAACAATCAACTGGGCGGTTTTAATGGTATTAATCACCGAAATTTCAGTGTTTTTAGCGCGCTCGGCAGTAATTACCACGTCGCTAAGCGTAGTAGATTCTTCCTCGATAAACGTATTGATTTGTACTACTTTATCTGCCTCAACTGTCAGATTTTCGATACGCTTGGTTTTGTAAGAGATGTACGAAATAATGATGTTATACGTACCCGGCTTAACACGTTGGATGAGGAAATTTCCCTCTAAGTCAGTTGAGGAACCAATGGTTGTCCCTTCAATGCTCACGTTAGCACCAATGACAGGCTCGCTCGTCGTAGCGTCCTTGATAGTACCTCTAATAGTACCCGTTTGCGAAAAAGCGCTACAAGCAATCAGCAGCAATCCAAAGGTAAATAGTAATTTTCTACACAGCATACACATTAGTTATAGTGGTAAACCAGATTAATTTTTGATGCCACAAAGCTATCAGCAGGCTTTTACCTCAATGTGTAGCCAATGTTATGTTTGTGTGTAAGAAAGATAAGGCGACTTTAACACAAAGTTAAATACGTCAAAATGACCGATTTCAGAAATTTTTGAGCCACTTTTGTTGTTTTTTTCAGACAAAATGTCGGTAAAAATAGTTTTGGGGCAGGCTTTGCTAATTTGTTAATAGTTTTTTGCAAATTAGGAAGACAAACAACAAAATCGTACAATGAACTTCAATCAATACACCATCAAAGCGCAAGAAGCCATCCAGAAGGCTTCTGAAATTGCTTCCGGTAAACAACAGCAAATTATTGAAACGGGGCATTTGTTAAAAGCGGTACTGCTTTCCGATGAAAACATCACGCAGTTTTTTTACAAAAAATTGGGCATTAATCGGGTGATGTTAGAAAGCAAGTTGGAGGAATATATCAACAGCTATCCTAAATCTACGGGACAGCAGCCCTATCTTTCTAACGATGCCGCCGCGGCGTTGCAACGCGCCGAACGCACCCTGACCACGTTTAAGGACTCTTATGTGGCTATTGAGCATATATTGATAGGCTTGCTTGGCGGCAAAGACAAAGTAGCCGTTTTGATGAAAGATGCCGGCTTTGTGGAAAAAGACCTCATAGCGGCTATCAAAGAAATGCGCGGCGGCAGCGCGGTTACCGACCAAAACGCAGAGGCAAAATATCAGTCCTTGGCGCGCTATTCTAAAAATTTGACCGAACTGGCGCGGCAAGGCAAGATTGACCCCGTTATCGGGCGCGATGAAGAAATTCGCCGCGTGCTGCAAATCCTCAGCCGCCGCACCAAAAACAACCCCATCTTGCTCGGCGAACCCGGCGTTGGTAAAACTGCCATCGTGGAAGGTTTGGCGCAGCGCATCGTCAATGGCGACGTTCCCGAAAACCTCAAATCGGTAACTGTCGCTTCCTTAGACATGGGTTTGCTCGTGGCGGGGGCGAAGTACAAGGGCGAATTTGAAGAGCGACTTAAATCGGTTATCAAAGAGGTAGTGGACAGCGAAGGCAGCATCATTTTGTTTATTGACGAAATCCATACGCTCGTAGGGGCAGGCGGCGGCGGCGAAGGTGCGATGGACGCTGCAAACCTGCTCAAACCCGCGCTGGCGCGCGGCGAACTGCACGCCATCGGTGCAACTACGCTCAAAGAATACCAGAAATATATCGAAAAAGACAAAGCCTTAGAGCGTCGTTTTCAGGCCGTTATGGTAGATGAACCTTCTGTTGAAGATGCCATTTCCATTTTGCGCGGCATTAAGGAGAAATACGAACTGCATCACGGCGTACAGATTAAAGACGACGCCATTATCGCCGCCGTTCAACTGAGCGACCGCTATATTTCCGACCGCTTCCTGCCCGACAAGGCGATTGACCTGATGGACGAAGCGGCAGCCCGCCTACGGATTCAAATTGACTCGCTGCCCGAAGAGTTGGACGAAGTGCAGCGCAAAATCATGCAGTTGGAAATTGAGCGCGAAGCCATCCGCCGCGAAAAAGACACCGAAAAGGAAAAAATATTGACCGCCGAAATTGCCGAACTGGAAAGCAAGCGCAACTCGATGCGCAGCCGCTGGCAGATGGAAAAAGACATCATCACAGCTATTCAGCAAGAAAAAGAGAAAATAGAAGCCTATGACAATGAGGTCAAACAGGCACAACGCGACGGCGACTATGGACGCGCTGCCGAATTGAGCTATGGACTCATTCCGGAGGCACAGAAAAAATTAGCCGCTTTGCAAAAGCAAATGGAAGAACTTTCCAAAGATAAATCGCTGCTCAAGGATGTGGTTACTTCCGAGCAAATCGCCGAAGTGGTTGCCAAATGGACAGGCATTCCCGTGAGCAAAATGCTGCAAAGCGAGCGCGAAAAACTGTTGCATTTGGAAGAAGAACTTGGCAAACGCGTGGCAGGGCAAGAGGAAGCCATTCGCGCCGTAGCCGATGCCGTGCGCCGCAGCCGCGCAGGTTTGCAAGACCCCAAGCGTCCGATTGGTTCGTTTATTTTCCTCGGCACAACGGGCGTAGGCAAAACCGAACTTGCCAAGGCCTTAGCCGAGTATCTCTTTAACGACGAAAACGCAATGGTGCGCATAGATATGAGCGAATATCAGGAGCGCCACAGCGTCAGCCGACTCATTGGAGCGCCTCCCGGCTATGTAGGCTACGATGAAGGCGGACAGCTCACCGAAGCCGTGCGCCGCAAACCGTACAGCGTGATTTTGCTGGATGAGATAGAAAAAGCGCACCCCGACGTGTTCAATATTCTCTTGCAAGTACTGGACGATGGTCGCCTGACCGACAACAAAGGCCGCGTAGCGAACTTCAAAAACACCATCATTATTATGACCAGCAACACCGGTTCGGACATTATTCGGGAACGCTTCGAGGATTTGAACGAGTTCAACGCAGAGGAAGTAACCGAACGCGCTAAGCAGGAGGTATTCCAGTTGCTCAAAGCCACTATCCGTCCAGAGTTCCTCAACCGCATTGACGAAGTGATTATGTTCCAGCCGCTCACACGCAAGCAAATGCGCAAGATTACGGACATCCAGTTCCGTCAGATTCAGCAGCGCATGAGGGAAAACGGCATCGAGATAGACGCAACTCGCGAGGCTTTGGATTACTTAGCCAACATCGGCTACGACCCGCAGTTTGGCGCAAGACCGCTCAAGCGTGCCATGCAACGCTACCTGCTCAACGAACTGAGCAAGGAAATTCTGGCCGGCAAAGTAACCAAAGAAAACCCCGTCCTCATCGAGTTGGAAGGCAACCAGCTGCGTTTTGTGAACATCACAGAAGTAGAACTAGATTAATCTGGGGCTTGTAGAAAAGCATAACGGGGCTGTCCAAAAAGGACGAATGTAGCACAGACTTCAGTCTGTAACGATTTGATTATCAAGCAACTAATAAATGACAGACTAAAGTCCGTGTTACTTTTTGGACAGCCTCTATTTATCTGTGTGTAAAATGCTAACGGGATGTAATACTAAGATGAATCATCTACCGGCAGTCTTTATCTCGTAGGGATGGCATATTGGTAGCATTGCTTGCAAGATCGGATGTTTTTTTTGCATAAGCCTTTACCGATACAAACTAATCGCTTTCTTCCAGAAAGAAAATACTTTCTACAGGCTTCTCAAAGATGCGAGCAATCTTTAGCGCCAATACGGTCGAAGGTACGTATTTCCCCGTTTCAATCGCATTGACAGTTTGCCGTGATACTCCTAACTGCTGTGCCAAATCTGCCTGCGTTATATTCTTGATGGCGCGTTCTACTTTCAATTGATTTTTCATGCCTGCGTCTCGTTTAGTTGTCGGCGTTCTTTCCAAAGCAGATACTCGAATCTGACAATGAAAATCATCAGGATTGAAAATAAATTAATCATCATTACTGTCAGAAAGGAGCTGGAATAAACGAAGATAATCGTCAGCGCTACAAAAATGGTATTCAGCAGCACACTCCAGAGCATCGCCTCCAGCCGCAAGTGTGTCGTCCACTCATCCTCGGTGCGGGTGCGGGCAAAGGCTACGAGCGACAGCCCCAGCAGCAAACCCAGACTGATCAACTCATCGGTAAAATTATTGTAGCGCAAGTCGAAAAGCCAATTGCCCGAGTCAAAGAATATGTTGTCTCCTTGCCGATAGGTCATAAAATCCCATTGCATTTCATCGGGGAAGATCAACTTCAGAACAGCCAGTACAAAAAAAGGTATCAGCAACACCCAGCCGATTATCTTGTAGCGGTTGGGCAACAAAGGAAGTGTTTTCATAAAATACAAATGTCATGTTTACTTGACAAAAGTAAGTTATTAGTTTTCAAAAGTCAAGTAAACACGACAAAAAGTTTTGAGAAGGCGACACTTGTCAAGTCCGCAACAGTCGCAGCCGCGTTCGCTCGAAATAGTGCTGTCCATCTGCCTCCAAAATCACCTGATGCACGCGCTCATCGCGATTGACAGTAAGTTTAATCACTGGCAAGTGTTCCATAATCAGCGACATCTCCGCCAAATCCTGAATAACTAAATCGTTGACTGAGAGTATTTTATCTTTGATTGCCAGCACTTTATCAGCCGGCGAATCGGGAATAACCTGTGCGACGCTCAGGTGTCCAGTTTGTTTTTGTAGGCTTAAACCGAAGCGCCTCTCCCACGCGTGCTGCGCAGGTACACGTTCAGCCTCGCAGTAGATCCAATGTGCCAGAGTGCTAATTGCATCGGCGAGGTCATCCGTTCCTTCGATGTAACGGTCAAAATACTCATCCATTGGTCGGGAGGCTACTTGGCTAACGACTTTCTTGTAGTCGTCGAGCGTGTAGCCTATGCCTTCTTTGCCATAGTTTTGCCAAAGCAAGCGCATCACATCATCGAGCGATTTTTTACCTGCTGTGGCATCGAGCAGCCACAGGTGCAACAGCAAGGCTGCAAGCGAACCTTCGTTGTAAATAGAGATTTTCCGATGAGGAATGCCTGCCGCGTAGCCGCCTGTCCAAAGGTCGAGGCTTGCATCGGCTAAAGACATAATTTTTCTGCCGAAATTTTCTGCATATTTTTTCAATTCTGCATTAATTTCTTCCAAAAAGCGCTCGAAAGTCCAGACCCCACTGCGGTAAAGCATATAGTCTCCGTAGAACGTCGTTAGCCCTTCTACAACAAATCCAGTTGGGAAATAAATTTCTTTGGTAAAATCATAAGGTGTTAGCTCTTTCGGACGGATACGAATCACGTTCCAGAAGTGAAAAAGTTCATGCGAGGCAATGCCTAAAATATGATCATAAAAATACTGCTCTTGAAAGTCTGTATCGGGCCCCAGTACAATAATGGTCGAGTTGCGATGCTCAACGCCGTGGTAAATCTGCCAAGGCGCGATAATGAATTGAAAGTGGAAATCAGTTGCCGGAAAATCGCCAAAAAGTTCGAGCTGTGCTTTTGTAAACTTCTGAAAATCAGTGATAATTTGCTGCCAGTCGGGTAAGCACTCGCCGTAGAACCAAATATGAAAGTCAGCATCCCAGCCCTCTACACGGTAGCTGCGATGCTGCAAATATGCAGATGCGAGCATGGGGGCATCAACTAATTCATAAAAATCGGCAGCATATAGCCGATGC
This sequence comes from Rhodoflexus sp., assembly GCF_053489755.1. Taxonomy (NCBI): domain Bacteria; kingdom Pseudomonadati; phylum Bacteroidota; class Cytophagia; order Cytophagales; family Thermoflexibacteraceae; genus Rhodoflexus; species Rhodoflexus sp. Next base: position 110,658 of record NZ_JBRCHD010000009.1, on the reverse strand, counting down.
AGAGCGGTCTGCAAAAGCCCGCAACTGATGCGGTAGTCTTCGGGCAGATGCAACTGCAACTCATAAGGCTCACTTATGCGTCCTTCCACGTAGAATACGCAGTTGATCCAGTTGATATACAGCAGTTGCTCGTCTAACCAGCTGCCGCCTGCATCCAGCTGCTTGGCGAAATAATTGTAATGCAGTGTTGCTTTTTTTGCCCCTTTAGTAGTAAGTTCCCATGTATTCCGGGCCACGCGGTGCAGCGGTAGCGGCTCTCCGGTTTCGGACACGGCGTATATCCTTTGGATATTGCGTACAAAATTTTGCAACTCATAGCGACCGGGTCGCCAAACGGGCAGTTGCAGGCGCAGCGTATCCGCCCCCTTCGTTGGGATATGAAGGGCAAAGTCTATCAGGTGCTTATGGGGTAATTGATAAGCAACGTCTAATTGCATCATGGTTTTTCGGCTTCGTAGGCAGCGCAAAACGGGAGTGTGTAGTTATCGAAAGACCCACTCTCTTCCTGCCACTGCATAATCAGTTCAAAGGTATTGTTTGAACGCTGATAATCCATGTAGCCCGACTCGGCTGTTACCCCAATGAGGCTGTTAAAAATGCGCTTTTGCTCTGCCGTCGGCTGTGCAGGCAAAAAACAGATTAGGTCGTACACGTTGTAAAGCGCAACCAATTGGTCAAATTTTTCTACCTCATAAATTTCGGCAAATGCGCGGTATTGTGCCAGCCAGTGGTCTTCGTTAGCAGGATTGTAAGCCATTTCAAAGGTGTGTTTTTGATCAGAAATTTTTTGGTGGAACACAAAAAAGCAGGGGAATGTTTAATTTCTTACAACCTCGTCGTCATAAGGAATCATCGCCGTTATGCGGCAACCGCTGCCTTGTACAGATTCTATTTGCAAAGAGCCGTTCAGCAGGCGGGTGCGTTGTGACATATTGGCAAGCCCCTGTCCGCGGCTGATCGTCTCCTCGTCGAAGCCTTTGCCGTCGTCTTCTATGATGAGCTCCAGATGGTTGCCCTCGTCGCGCAGTTCGAGATAAATGTGTTTTGCCTCGCTATGTTTGATGGCGTTGTTAAAAACCTCCTGCCCGATTCGGAAAATACAGGTTTCAATCGCGCTGTCGTAGCGCCTGTTGTTAATAAAAATACGCCGCTCTACCTCTATTGGGCTGTTCTGCTCGGTTGTATGGCACAAAAACTCTAAAGCCTCTGCCAGCCCGAAATCGTTGAGTACACTGGGCATGAGGTTGTGCGAAATACGGCGGATTTCCTGCTGCACCGCCGTAATACCGTCAATAAGCGATTGGAGGTTTTGCTGCTGCTCTGTTGATTCGGCTGTATTTCTGAGGTAGTCTGCCTGCAATCGCAGCGCGGTGAGAGATTGTCCCACGCCGTCGTGCAAGTCCATAGATAACCGTTTGCGCTCCTCCTCCTGCCCCTGAATAATTGCCAGCGAACGGATGCGTTCCTGTTCGCGTTCTTGTTCGCGCAATTGTTCCTCTATCCGGCGCTTTTCAGTAATGTCTTCTGATGTTACCAAAATACCTAAGATCTGTCTGCTGCTGTCGCGAAGAGGTACTTTGTTGCTTTGCAGCCAAAATTTATCGCCATGTATGGTAACTAACGGCTCGGTAATGGCAGGAAAAATTTTTCCACCAAGCGCCTGTAAAAACTCGCTTTGCGATTTTTTTGACCATTCAGGTGCAATCGGCAAATCCGAAAAATGCGTGCCTATGAGGTCGGATGGCTTGTCAAAATTCATCGCCTGTGCAAAATTTCGGTTGCAGCCGATGATTTCCAGCTCGCGGTTGAGCATGTAAATCCAGCCCGGAATGTTGTCAAACAGCAGATCTAAGGTTGTTTTCCACTTGTCGGCTTGCTCTTCGGCGGCAAAATAGGCGGAAATATCAGTCGCGGCAATCAGCACATCGGGCAGCTCATCGGGTTGCAGTGTAGGCAATAGGCGCATAGACAACTGCAAGGAACGCTGCCTTCCGCTACTAACGGATTGTTTTACCTCGCCTTGCCAGAATTTTTTTTGTAGTAAATCTTCGTAAATGGTTTCAAAATCAAGCCCGTAGCGGTAGTGCGTAGTAATTAGCTCTGTCCATTTTTTACCGACAGCATCTTCGGCGCTAATGCCGTATATCTGCTCAGCGGCGGCATTCCAAAACTCAACAATTAAAAGCGCGTTGATGACAATGATAGCCTCATTGGTGCTTTGCAGCAACTGCTGTAAACGTTTTTGGCTGCTGTCCTCCGCAGGAGGACTTATCTCGCGCAGAATGCCCCTGTAAATTAGGGGCTGTTTACCGACCGCATTTGCACGCAGCCCGATCCGGCGCACGGTAACTCTATCAGGAAGAAGAATGCGGTACTCGATACTCAAAGGCTCATATGAAGAAATTGCTTCTTTGAAGCGCTGCATTACCAAAGACACATCATCGGGATGAATGGTGTCGAAAAAATAGTTGCCTTGTAGATTTGTATGCACAGCAACGGATAAGCCAAACAATTGGTAAGCCTCTTCAGTCCAGCGAATTTTACGCGCCGTAAAATCAATTTCGATTGCTGCTGTGCCTGTAAGCGCCTGTAAGTCGCGCAGGGTCTGCTCTGCCGATGCCAGTTGCTGTTTCAGGCGAATGATTTCCTGCTCAGGCTGCTTCATGTGTTCGCGCTCAGATTACTGATTAGGACGAGCTACCCATGCACCCGGCACAACTTCTAACAGTTCCTCGCGTCGGCTCTTGGCAGCGCTCTCGCTCAAGCCCGTAACAGCAACTCGATATGTGTTTCGTTCACTATTGTAAATAATTTCTGTTTCAATTCCCTTTTTCGATAACTCTTTTTGCACCTTCTTGGCAGCCGACTCTTTGCTAAGGCTACCCAACACGACCATAAAGTTACCCGAAGGCGATGTAACAACAGGTCGAACAGGTTCAGGTTCGGGAGTCGGATCGGGGGCGCTGCTGTTATCAAATCCGCTGTTGAAATCAGTTTCATCTACAGCAGTTGTATTTTCATCTGTAGGGAAATTGGTGTCCACGCTTTCTTCCTGTGGCAGCACTGTTACAATTTCTTCCTGATCTTCTCCTCTGATCCATGCTCGAAACTGCAACTGTGCTGTTTCATCTACCATCAGATAAATCAGAAAAATAAATAGCATGATGAGCGGTATCATGGCTAGCCACCAGATCTTATCTGCACTCTTTGCCGCTACTTCTTCCTGCAATTCCTCTTGCCGCTCTTTTGCAGACGCCGCCAACACAGGCTGCTCGTGGGCTGTTGTTTGCTTAACAGGCTCATCTTTGATGGCTGTCCCTTTCTGTATCGGGGGATCTTGTAGCGGATGTACCGATAATTTCGGCAGTCCGTAGCTCGTATTGAGTAAGTTATAGTCGGTATTATTTTCAATAAATAGCTTACCCTCTGCATCGCGTTTCAGGAAACCAACCCCAGGTATTTCATAGATCCCATACAGACTGATTTGCTCGTTAATTTTATGAATATAGGCTTGTAAATTCGCCTCAAATTCGTCAGCGCCAATCTGTTCGGTTTTCATCACGTAGTTTTGGAAGGCATGTTCGCTGTCTTCCTGTTCTACAACATCCAATGTAACCTGTTTGCGCGGCGGCAGGATTACACCTTCCTCTTTGAGGATTTGTGCAGTAATGTGGTGGGTGGCAAATGTACCTAATTGCGGCACAGTCAGACGATTTTCTTCACTTAACAGTTGGCGAATATGGTTATCCATGTTGTTCAAAACCCGATTTCATTTTCAAATTAAGCCAAACGGCAATTAAAAAGCAATTCCGACACCACCCAATACGGTGAGTTGGCGCATGTCGTAGTTCAGGAAGCGTTGGTAGCGCTGCGAAAACAGGTTATAGCCACCCAGAAACACCGAAAACTGATTGTTGATAAAGTAATCAATTTGCAGGTTCATATCAAAAATAGGGCGCAGGTTGACTTGTGCTCCCGTGCGCGGGCTGAATGCGCGAATGCCCGCCAGATGCTGAAAGTCTGAACTTACACGCAACTTGTTCTCTATCAGGTAGGAAGCGTTGAAACCTGCTGTAAACAGCGGACGATGCCAGGGGCGTGCCAAATCTTGCGTGTTGTAGCCGAAGAAGCCCGTTCTGCCGATGAGTTTTAAGCCGCCCGTTGCATAGCTCAACTCGCCATTTACTTGAAGCACAGGTACTTTGCTTCTGTCATACAGGATGGTGAATTGGCTGGAATCGGCAGCGCTGTTGGCAAAAAAATGCAGGTTGCGGTAAACGCCGTAGCTGCCTTTGATTTGGTAGCCAACCTGCGCGGAAATATTGCCCCGCAAACCGCCCGATACCTCCCACAACTGGTTGGTATGCGCCAGCACAACGTTGGGCGCTAAAAACGGATTTTCTTCTGCCATCGTGCGGAAGGTGCGGCGGATGGTGTTGCCTTCAAAGGAAGCAAAAGCCGTGAGGCGGTCTTCCACCAAATCGGCGGAGGCATGGATAACGGGATAAAATCTGCCCTTCGGCTGGTTGGTGAGTGAGTCGCCGTCGGCAACTACGCGCACCCCTGCGCTTACAGAGAGTCCTTCCTGCCGCATTTCGTATTTGGGTGTGAAAATGAGCAGGTTACGGGTTTGTGCACCTGCTTCGTCGCGGCGGTTGATGAGGTCTAACGAGACATCGGTCGTCAGGAAAGAAGCATCGCCGAGCTTGACATCTAAGTTGCCGATTGCCTGAAAAGCGGCTTCGTTGGCTTTGTAGCGGTCGGTAAAGAGGTAAAAACCGCCTTCGCCTTTGTAGCGGAAAGCTGCATCGGGGTCGGTGCTTTCGTAGCCCGCCCTAATTTCGGTCAGCGAAAAGGTTTGGCGGATGTCGCTGCGCTCAACTGTCCCGCTCAAAGAAGGGCTGTAACCATAGAAATGCAGCCCGTCGCGGCGATAGGTTGCGCTGCCGTAGATTTTGCTGTTGTCTAAAAATTTTGCCAGTTCGCCGTGAATTTTGTTGAGGCTGTTGCCCGAATTTCTGCCATCCACCGGACCAGTGCGCGAAGAAAAATGCAGCCCGTGTACTTTGTACAGCCATTCCGAATCGCCGGGCGAGGTCAAGAACAACTCTGCATAGGGCGAGTTGTAGTTGCCAAAACCTGCTTTGGCAAGATTGCGAAAGGGATTTTCCTCCCTCCTTGCAGCGACCTGCTGGCGCATCGGCGAGGTACTGACCGCAAGCAAAGGCAGGGCATAGTTGAAGCGCGGCAGTTGGTACTGCTGTACCGTATTGCCCTCCGAAAGCTCGGTTCGGGGCATCCGTTCAAAACTGCGGGCGACTTTGGAAAGTCGCAACACACGCTCCTTTTCTATGTCAAACTTTCCGTCGTCTAACTTTTGTGCGGCTACCGAAAACGGCATAGCCAGCCACAAGATCATCAGAATTTTTTTCATACAATTAAATAATCAGGCAAATTAAATGTATCGTACCCTTTAGGGTGCGCATTAGTTAGATTCTGAATATCAATTAACTACACACCCTAAAGGGCATGTTACATCTTGCGCGTGCTTACAATCATATCTCATTCAGCCGCTTGCGGGCGCGTTGTTTGGCTGATTCGTCTTTACTGTTTTCTATGATGGAATTCAAGGTAGCGCGTGCCTGAAAGCGGTTGCTTAAGTCTATGTAGTTCTCTGCAACCAACAAAAAGGCTTCGCTGACCCACTCGGGGTGGTGGTCAAAGCGGTTGCGCACTTGCAGCAGTTCGGTGATAGAGGCGTTGTAATTCTTTTGCAGCCGCAATGTTTCGCCTGCGCGGAACTGTGCCTCTGCGCCGCTTGCATCGGTGTAGCCGCTTGCTACTTGTCGGAACTGCGCCAATGCCTGCTCTAATTGGGCGCGTTCCAGCATGATTTTACCTAAGTGCAACTCTGCCACGCCACGCGCCCCACCAGCGGAAAGATTGCGGCTGATAACCTCGTTGCAGAATCCTTCGGTTTGGTTGATTTGTCCTGCCTGAAAAGAGGAGCGAATCAGTCCTATCATCACCCGCGCCAGATTGCGGTTATCGGTTGCCTGCGGTTGCAAGCTGCGGTAGCGCGTGAATGCCGCCTGCGCATCGCCGAGTTCCAGTTCCAGCTCGGCAGCGCGTAGCCCTGAACGCAGCGCATTGCTGCCGCGCACGAGGCTGTATTGCTGAATGGCATTGCGCTTATCGCCCGTTTCATCCATTGAAAAAGCCAGCATAAAACGCGCCTCATCGGTAAATGCGGAACTTGGATAGCGCGTCAGGAAGTCGTTCAGGGTACGCAAGGCGAGCGTGTAGCTACCGTTGTCATAAGGCGCACGGGCACGGTTAAACTCTACCTGCACGGCTGCCTGACTGTTCGGGTTGTTGCGGCTGAACGCCAGCAGGTAGCGTTCCAAATCGGGTACGCGAATGCCGCGACTGTCCATTTCCTGCAAAGACTGAATGGCTTCGCCCGCCTTTGGATGCGTCGGGAATTGGTCTAATATTGCTTTGTAATCGGCTATCGCTTGGTTGTTTTGTCCCAAAATGCTTTGCGCAAGTCCGCGTTTAAAAAGCGCTTCGGGGATAAATTCGCTGTTTGGATGCTCATTGATGAGTTGCGAATAGCTGCGCACGGCGAGGTCTTTGCGGTCGGCTTCAAATTGCAATTCTGCCTTCAAAAAAGCGGCAGATGCTGCCATGCGCGAATTTCGGTTCGCTATCAGGCGGTCTAAAACCCGGATAGCATCGTCGCGGCGTTCCAGCCCGACATGGCAAAGGGCAATCTGGTAGTTGATATAGTCTATATCTGCGCCTGCACCCGTCAGCGCCTGATTGTAGAAACTAAGCGCTCCGTTAAAATCGCGGGCGATATAGCGGCAATCTCCAATGCGGGTTTGTGCATCAGCGCGGTTCTGGCGCGTATTCAGATTCAGAAATTGGCGGAACAACTCCTCTGCCTGTGCATAATTTTCGCGATCAAAGGCAATGTAGCCAAGCCCGTAAATAGCGTTCGGATATTCTTTAGCGGCGGCAGGAACGCGGTTGTAGACAATGCTCGCCGAGTCTAATTTATCCTGCCGCACGAGGCTTTCACCCATCCAGAAGTGTGCCGCGTGGACAAGTTCACCCGCCACCGGTCGCCGCAGCGACTTGTGCAGCGCAGCCACCGCCTGTGGGAATTTTTCCTCATTATATAAAATAGCTGCAAAGTTGAAGGCGATGCGCTGATAAGCCGCCTGCAATCGCTGGTTGGGATTGCGGATTTGCTCAATGTAGCGCAGCGCTCCGGCATAGTTGCCGCCGCTGATGAAGGCTTCACTTTTCAGATAATTGATTTCGTCCATGTATTCGCCTTGCGGAAACTGCTGCTCGTAGAAGGTCGCGCCGTCAATCACTTCGCCGAAATTTTTCATTTCAAAATTGACTTTGACAAAATTGTACGCGCCCAGTTCGCGGAGGCGGCGGTCAAAATTCAGGTCGCGGGCGCGTTTGAAGGCATTGGCTGCTGCCTGCTGCTGCCGCAGGTCAATATAGTTGAGCGCCATTTGGTAGGCTGCCATTTGCGCGAGTGAGTCGTTGCCGTCTGCCACTTTGCCAAAGGCATTGGCTGCCTGTTGCGGCTGTTTGTTCAGCGAGAGGCAGTGCCCGAGGCGGTAGTACATAGAGCGATCGCTGCTGCGCTGGCGAGCAAGCGCTTCCAGCAGGGGCAGCGCGCGGTCGCAGCGGTTGGTAGAGTAATAACTGTCGGCGAGAGCTGCCCGCAAGTTGTTAGGGATTTTTTTGCCCTGCCGCTCCAACTGTTCGGCAAAACTAATGACGCGGTTATAGTCGCGACGCAGGTAATAAATACTGAAAATCAGCGCATTAGCCTCATCCGCATAGCGATTGTCTAAAGCGGCGCGTTCCAAATCGGACAGCGCTTCGCTGTACTGTTTGTCTTGAAAGGCAATGTAGCCCGCGTAGTAGCTTGCCGCCGCCGCATAGCTGCTGCCGCCACTTTTCAGGCGGTTGAAAATCGCTTGTGCCAACTGAAATTTTTGTTCGGCAAAGTAGCTGTAACCTAATTTGAAGGCAACTTCAGCGTCTTCTTCCGACCTACCCGAGGGGCGATAGACCCGCTCCAAATGCTGATAGGCTTCGGTGTAAATCCCTTGGTCGTAATACGACAAGCCAATGGTGCGATACGCATTCCGCGCCATGATGTGCGTAGGGTATTTGCGCACAAAATTTTCCAGCATCAAGTTGAAATCGGGGCTATTTTCCTTCATTGCGCACATGCAGGCGTAGTATTCCGCCTCAATGTGGCGTTCGTCCTGCAAATTCATGCCGATGTAGGCTTCAAACTGCTGCCTTGCGCTGCCATAATGACCGCGCTCATACAAATCCATGCCTTTGCGAAAAGCAAGTGCGGGATCGGTAAAGTAGAGCGTTTGTTGGGCAAAGGCTGTCAAAGCAAGAAATATCCAGCTTAACAGCAATAGGTAAACACGTATTGCCGATTTTCTATACATCTGATTGTCGGGTAATTGTTGTCAAACACGGGTTTAAGTCATACAAATCTGCCTTGTTGCAAGAGTTACGTACGCACGACTGCGTCTATGCCAAAGTTGTCTAAAAGGTAATAAATACCGGCTCATTAATAGCGGTCAGATCGAGAGCCACCTAAGTCTGACCCTAAGGGTCTGACAGGGATAGCGTATTGGTTTGTACCATCTGTCGTAGTTTATGTCCGCACAAACTATTCAAAGGCTATGTCATGCCTACGGCATTTGGCGATGAGAAGATGAATTACATGCTACAAAGGTACAGCCCTACGGGCTTGCTTTGTAGCCATTTAACACCTATTCATCTGCCCTAAACGCCGTTAGGCATGGCATCTTTTCATACGATGATACAAACTGCATTACAGGTAAATCTGTGTCATGTGCGAGTCGTTGTTGCATGCAATCATTCAAAAATTGGGCAAAACTAAGAAAAGTTGCTATTTTTAAGCGATTTTTGCCCAATCAATCGCAGAATCATACATTCGCGAAATGACATCATCATACAAATCACTCAACTTATAAATCAGCATGTCGTACGAAGCTAAAGGGAAACTTACCGTTATTTATGATACACAACAGGTAACCGAAAAATTTCGCAAGCGTGAGTTCGTTTTGGAACTGCCTAACGGCGCATACAGCGAATTTATCAAATTTCAATTGACGCAAGACAAGTGTAGCCTGATAGACGGGCTGTCTGTTGGCGATGAGGTAAAAGTAAGTTTTACCTTGCGCGGCAGACCTTATACCAAAGACGGCAATACTACTTATTTTACTAATTTAGAAGCGTGGCGCATAGAAGCCGCTGCTCCTGCTGCCACCAGCGGCGGGCGCGATGTGCCGCCACCCGATGAAGATTTCGGCGGCTTTCAGTTAGTTTCCGGCGGCGATGAAGAGTTACCTTTTTAATTTGAACGATTGTCATGCACCTTTTTGACGTTTATCAACTCAACCCAATTGCGCCTGTCCGCGCTTTGGGTTCGCGCCTCTGGGATGAGGCTGGCGTTGAATACTTAGATTTGTACGGTGGTCATGCCGTCATTTCTATTGGTCATACGCATCCGCACTATGTCAAGCGCATTAGCGAACAACTAAATAAAATCGGATTTTATTCCAATTCTATCATCAATCCTGTACAGGAAGCCTTTGCCAAAAAGCTGGGCGAAATGTGCGGGCATCCCGATTTCGCGCTGTTTATGTGCAATTCGGGCGCAGAAGCCAACGAAAATGCCCTGAAAGTGGCTTCGTTTTACAACGGACGAACCAAAATTGTCGTGCTGAAAGGCTCGTTTCACGGGCGCACAGCGGGCGTAGTAGCCGCTACGGACAACCCTACCATCGTTGCGCCGATTAACTTTAACCAACACGTCGTTTTTATCCCACACAACGATATTGCAGCGCTGGAAGCGGCTGTTGACGATGAAACCTGCGCTGTTATGATTGAAGGTATGCAGGGAGTCGGTGGTGTGCATGTGGCAAGCGACGAGTTTTGGCAAACTGCCCGCCGCCTTTGCGATGCGCACAATGCCGTGCTGATTTCCGACAGCGTGCAGTGTGGCTACGGACGCTCCGGCAAGTTCTTCTCACACCAATTCAGCGGCGTAGAACCTGACCTGATTTCTGTCGCCAAAGGCATGGGTAACGGTTTCCCTGTGGCGGGCTTGCTGATTCACCCGAAATTCAAGCCCAAATACGGCATGTTGGGCACTACTTTCGGCGGCAATCATCTGGCTTGTGCGGCTGCGCTGGCAGTCTTGGAAGTTATGGAAGCCGAAAACCTGATAGCACACGCTGCCGAAATGGGCGAGTACCTCAAATCTGCCATCAGCCAAATGCCCGGCGTGGCAACAGTGCGCGGCAGAGGGCTGATGCTCGGCGTGGTGCTGGAAATCCCTTGCGGCGCTGTGCGCGACGAACTGCTCTACAAGCACCACATTTTCACAGGCTCTTCTTCCGATAAGTTTACCATGCGCCTGCTGCCGGCGCTCAACCTGAAAAAAGAGGACGCGGACGTGTTCCTTGAAAAATTCAGATTAGTGATGCAAAAACACGTGGCAACTGTGGCGTAATTTTGCTGTAAAATCATCCAAACCTGTCAGGTCTTGGAGACCTGACAGGTTTTTTTAAGCGCTACTCCTTATGTTTATCGTAGGACAAACCGTATTGAGCGACGACATCGCCGAAAAATTCTTCACATGTCACATAGAAAAATGTAAAGGCGCATGTTGCGTAGAAGGCGATGCCGGCGCGCCTTTGTCCGAAGACGAACTGCCCGTTCTGGAACAGATTTTTGACAGTGTGAAACCTTTTCTGACCGAAGAAGGCATTGCAGCCATTGAGTCGCAGGGGGCTCACGTCATAGACCAAGACGGAGAACATGCTACTCCTTTGAAACCTTCGGGAGCTTGCGCCTATGCCATCACCGACGAAAAAGGTGCGCTTAAATGCGGCATTGAGCAAGCGTACTTAGCCGGTAAAACCACTTTTCGCAAGCCGATTTCCTGCCACTTGTACCCCATTCGCGTTAGTAAGTTTGGCGACTATGACGCGCTGAACTACCATCGCTGGCACATTTGCAGCGATGCCTGCACATTAGGCGCTCAACTGGGCGTTCCTTTGTACGTTTTCCTGAAAGATGCGCTCATTCGCGCCTATGGCGAGAATTGGTATGCTGAACTTGTGCAGGCGATTCAGCAGCGGGCAGAGGTGCAGTAAGTACTTAATACATTTTGATGGATGTGAACGAAACGCCCGTGGCGTTGCACCTACCCTTCCCGCACCTGTACGCGTGGCGGTAGCAATTTGTACATCACGGGCGTAACCAATCGCGAAAGCAGCGTGGAACTGATCAAACCACCAATCAGTACCAGCGCCAAAGGAGAATACAGCGGACTAAATTCAAGCACCAACGGAGTCAGGCCGCCAATGGCAGTTAGCGAAGTCAGCACAATGGGTACAAAACGAATTTCACCTGCTTTTTGTATCGCTTCGTCTAATGGAATACCCTCTTCGCGGAGTTGATTGGTAAAATCTACCAGTAGGATGGAATTTTTGACTTCGATTCCCACAAGTGCAATCAATCCGATAACGGCAGTAAATGAAAACGTATTGCCTGTCAGCAAAAGAATCAAGATTGCGCCAATAATCCCCAATGGAATAACCGACAGCACGATAAAAGTACTCTTGAAGGTTTTAAACTCCAGTACCAGAATACCAAAAAAGCCAAAGGCAGTAATCAGGATAATTGTACCCAGCCCACCGAAACTCTTCTCTTTGTTTTCTTGCTCGCCTGCAACCATATAGGTGTAGCCCTGCGGCCAAGGATAGGCAGCCAGCTTTTGAACAAATTCGTTATTTACATTGTCCGTCAGATAGCCGGTGTTCAGGTAAGATGAAATAGTAACAAAGCGAGTCTTATTAAAGTGGCGGATCTGATTGGGCGATGTTTCCATCTGAATATCAGCGAGTTGCCGCAATGGAATAGATGTACCTTGTATGTTATTCACATACAGCCGCTCAAAAACGCTCAGATCCTGTACGCTACCCTTTCGGGCAAGAGTAACCTTGATGTTGGCTTCGTCGCCTTTGTCGTCGCGAAACTTCCCAATATTCAGCCCTGCGATACCCAGACGCACCATGCGGTCTATTTCACTGACAGGTACTCCCAAAAGTCCTGCCTTTTCTTTATTGGCAACCACACGAAAATCGGTCGGCATAGTTTTGATCGGATTATTGACATAAATTGTTCCGTCTGTAGCCAGCAGCATTCGCTCGACTTCGGCAGCAAGCATTTGCAGCGTGTCTAAGTTGTCGCCCATGATGCGGTAGGCAAGTGGGGCTTCCAGCGGTGGGCCTTGCTCAAAATCTTTTACCTCAATGCGGGCGTTGGGGTAGCTACCCAATTGCCGGCGCAGTACCTCAATCAGGGCCACTTTCTCGTCTGTGCTTTGGGTATTGAGTTGTACAAAAATCTGGGCAAAATTTTCAGCATCTTCCCGCTGAACTACATTGTAATAAATGCGCGGATTGCCTTTGCCCACATTGGTTGCAAAGTTTCTGATTTGAGGATGTGTTGCCAGTATGCTGTCCACATATTGCACGACCGTATCGGTTGCTGCCAGATTTGTCCCTACAGGCGTTTCTACGTTAATCAGAAACATGGGCTTTTCAGATTTGGGAAACAAACTGAAGCCTACAACAGGAATAAGCAGCAAACTCCCCCCAAAAATCAATGCGGCTATCAGCAGTGTCAGCGCAGGGTGTTTCAGCGCCCAGTTCAGTGCGCGGCTAAACGATCCGGAAATGATCCACTGCAAACCACGCATAAAAGGATTGCCGCTCTGACTGTGTTTTTCAGACAAGAGCCTCCCCGACAGAAAGGGTACGATGGTCAGCGATACGATTAAGGAGGCGAGTACCGTGAAAATTACCGCTGCAGGCATACTTCTGACAAAATCGCCGGCCGCTTCAGGCAAAAACATCAGCGGCATAAATGCAAAACAAAGCGTTGCTGTACAACCTACTACTGCCAGCCCGATTTGCTTAGTACCCATTACGGCTGCCTGCATACGGCTGTAGCCTTCGCGCATGTAGCGTTCAATATTTTCTACAACTACGATGCTATCATCTACCAAAATGCCGAGCGCTACGATCATCCCGACGATACTCAACTGATTGATCGTATAGCCAAACAAGTTGAGCAGGATCAGCCCGATTGACAGCGAAAGCGGAATGGAGATCATTACTACTACAGAAGCGCGGTAGCCCAAAGGCAGCAGCGTAAACAGCACCAGCCCGATCGCAATAAGAAAATCAATACCAAAACGAGAGAGGCGCTTTTCCACACTCTTGGTTTGGTCAAAAACTTTGGCAAAAGCAATGTTGGCGGGCAGCTCGCGCTCAAATTCGGCGATGATAGGCTCTACCATATCTCTGACTTTGAGGATGTTCTGTCCATCTTTCTGCGCGGTTGTTACAAAAACAGCGCGGTGCCCGTTGTAACGCGTCAGGTGCTTTTCGTCTTCATAGCCTAAGTAAACATCAGCAATGTCTTTCAGGTAAACAATCTTGCTGCCGTTGCTGCCGACAATCGTATTTTTGATTTCTTCTACCGATTCATAGTCGCCGCTCGACTTGACGTTAAACTTGCGCGTTCCGGCATTGATACTGCCGCCGGGGATGTTCAGATTTTCGCTTTGGATAGCCCCAATTACGCGCGATACGGGCAGATTTTGCTGTGCCATTTTTTCCAGATTCAGCACAATCTCTACTTCGCGCTCAGGGTAGCCCCATGTTTTCACTTTTTTGAGCGCTGTAATTTTCTCTAAGCGCTTTTCCAATTTTTCTGCCCACTCCTGCATTTGGCTGTAGGGAGCATTGGCGCTAATCAGGGCAAACTGATAAATATTTACATCGGAAGGCGATACGCGCCGAACTTCCATGCTGAAAATATCGGCGGGTAAATCTTTGCGTGCGCTTTCTACTTCGCGCACCATTTCTTGATATTTTGTATCGGGATCTTCGCTGTATAAAAACTCAACGTTGATAAGCGCTAATCCATCGTAAATGGTAGATTGAATGCGCTTCAGGTTGTCTAATTCGCTAATGCGCTTTTCTAAGGGATTGACGACCAGCTCCTCCATGTCTGCCTGACTGGTTCCGGGATAGACTACCACTACGGGGAACTGGGGGCTTTTCAGTTCGGGATCTTCGCCACGGGGCATGTTCAACAGCGTGAAAATACCTAAGGAAAAGATACCTAAAAATACAACTAAGGTAAACTGATAGTTCTTGACTGCATACTCTGAAATCTTCATGGCTGGCGCTGTTTAGGGCATGACAGAAATACGGACATTTTCGGTCAGGTAGGCAGAACCTGCTGTGATTACCTGCTCGCCGCCTTGCAAACCGCTGCTGAGGTAGGCTTCTTTATTGCGCAAAAAAGCAATTTTAACGGGTATCTTCCGCGCCTTGCCGTCTTCGGGTACAAAAACAAATGCCTCGCTGCCGCGCCCCTCGATAATTGCATCAATCGGCACAGCTACAAGCGAACTGCTTTGTGAAGGCGTAATTGTTACCGATGCAAAAAAACCGGCAACCAGCGCAGGTAAATCGGTATCGGTGAGTTTGATTTCGATCTGGTAGAGGCTGTTCATTGGGTCGGCAGCTTGCGCCAGATTGCTGACCTTTGCGCGCCACTCGCGCCCCGGATACGCATCGAAACGCACCACCGCAGGATCGCCGAGGCGCAGGCGCACCCAATCTTTGTCTGCAACGCCAACGCGGATCAGTTGGTTTTGGTTGCCTACCGCCTGAAAGAAAAGCACAGGTGTACCCGGCCCTGCAAACTCGCCTTCGTTCATCAGTTTGCGGATAATCTTACCCGATGCCGTAGCTCTGATTTCGGAATAACTCTGGTTGAAGCGCACTACCGCCAGTTGCTGTTGTGCGATATTGTAAGCAGTAGTTGCGTTTTGCAACTGTTCTAAAGTAGCTACGCTATCGCTGTAAAGGCGCGTGATGCGTTGCAAATCGCGCTCGGCCTTTGCCAAGTTTTCGGTAGCTTGTAAGGCTTGTGCATTAATTTCTGTCAGATCGAGCGATGCCAGCAATTGGCCTGCCTGTACGCTTTGCCCCTCTTCTACATAGATTTTGCGAATAATTCCGCCCGTTTTGAAGGACATCCGCGCCTCCGTTTCCGAAGCGACCAAACCTGCTGCCGCTACTGGCTCTGCGACCTCGCGGACAGTAGCCGAGGCAAGCCTTACGGGAATCACTTCACCTCTGGCAGGTACTTCGCTAACGGTGGCTTGCTTGTCTGCACAAGCCGCAGCTATGCAGGCAAGCAGCAAAAAAAAGCATATTTTTCTCATAGCCAAAAGATTTTACAAGGGATAGGTTGCCTGCGCCCGTTCAATTTCGGCAAGGCGGATTAGAATATTTTCCTGAGCGATTGATAGTTGGATTTGCGCATTTACCAATTGCGTTTGTGCGTCCAGCACCTCCAAATAGTTTGCCTGCCCCTCTTTGTAACGTTTGAACGTGTCGCCGTAGAACCTTTGGGCGGCAATCATCTGTGTTTCATTGGCTTTATAGACTGCTACTGCTGTCTTGTAATTATTAATGAGCAGTTGCAACTGCAATTTCAACTGATCCTCCACATAGCGCTGCTCTGCCTGCATGGCAGCCAGATCTTTGTCCACCTGCTTGATTTTATTGACATTTCTAAAGCCCGAAAAGATAGGAATATCAATCGTCAGGTTGAAAAGCAGGTAGCGCGTCTGGTCGTTGAAGGCGAAGTCGAAGCCCTGCGAACCCAGATCGAGTGCTACGCCCACTTTGGGCATCCAGTAGGCACGGTTGAGTTTGAGCGCCAACTGATTGATTGTAACAGCGCTTTGCAGTTTTTGCAGTTCCTCGCGTGCAGCAATTCCTACATCGGCAGCGCTAAGAACAGCCACACGGCCAACAAGCGTGGTATCCCTCAGGACTTCTGCCTCTAACTCTCTGTTGATCAGAAAGTTAAAATAGGCAATTGCATTGCGCTCATTATTGGCTGCTTCCTCTGTCTGTGCCTTTATGCGAGCAATTTCGCTGTCTATGCGCGATAGAACCGTCGCGTTGGCTACCCCATTGCGCACCAGACTTTCGTTGACGCGGCGATTTTCTGCCAGTAGCTCCAAGGCATTGCGGTAGATCGCCACCGCCTGCCCTGCCTGCAAATAGCGGTAGTAAGCAGTCTTAATATCAGCTACTAACTGCCGCTTGTACACATTAACTTCGGCTTGCTGTAGGCTGACCTGCTCTTTTTTGATCAGGTAATTGTAAGTAATTTCAGCATTAATGAGTGGCATAACTGCTCTCATGCGCACATCGTAGAAATTGCGCGGAAAAAATTGTTCGTCTACGTTGGCAATTTGAGGAAACTGGGTGCTATTTGTCAGTCGGTTGAGGGTATTGTAAACAGGGTTGAGCAGATCGCCCACCGGAAACTCAATCCGCCGGCCGCCCGTAGCCGTTGTATAGGTGCTGCCAACACTGGCCTGTGGCAGGAAGAACCCACGCGCTTCTTTGAGTGCATAGAGACTTTTTTCTAACAAAAAATTTTGTCGGCGAATAGCGTCGTTTCTCTCTAATCCTTCTCTGATATATGCCTCAAGGATACTTTCTTGCGCAGCTGCAAAAGCTGCGGGCAGCATAATCAGTCCAAGAACTAACACTGATATTTGTAACTGTCGGGTCATTGCTTACAAGGTGATAGGCAGGTTTGTCTATGGTACAAATCAGGTTTTCATCAGGTCTATCATGTTATCTAAAGATTGCTCCAGTAGCGGTCTGAGCGTTTCGGGCTGGTATATCAGAAAGCGGTCGCGAATCATCATCGAGGTAAAACCATGAATAAAAGACAGAATACTCAAAGCTGCCACATCCAGATTCATTACCTTCATCAGACCTTCGTTCATGCAGTCAATAATTGTTTTGCGCAAAAGCTCAAACGAACGCGGGCCATAGTCCCAAGCGGTGCGGTTTTCTTTTACAGCCTCCATTGGCGCACGCATAATAAACATCAGATCGTAGAGTTCAGGATTTTGAAAGGCGAAATCAATGTACAACTCGCCCATGCGCCGCAAACGCTGGATCGGGTGGCTCACTGCTTCTGCGGCTGATAAGTGCGCAAAAAATTGCTCAAACGCCCGCTCGTGAATAGCGTAAAAAAGTTCTTTCTTGTCTTTAAAATACAGATAAATCGTAGCGGGGCTGTATTCTATCCGCTCGGCAATATTGCGGATAGAGGTCTTATCGTAGCCTTCTTCTACAAACATATGCGTGGCGGTGCGCAGAATCAGATCGCGCATTTCCTGTTTTTCCCGCTCTTTTCTTTCCGAGACCCCCATCAATTAAACACTGTTGCTATTATGAACGCCGCAATTTTACTAAACGTTGTTTAGTATTGCAAATCACTATGTAAATTTTGCAGCGGAGGTATTCTTCAGCCTACTTACGATGTTTGTTTTAGTACACTATTCTTACTTTCGTTCGTTTTTATTCCAACGAAGAACTACTTTTGCAAGCATTAAATTTTCGGCTGTACAGAATGCAGTCGTCATAATTGGGAAAATAAACCTATGACCAGAGAAACTACCAAATGCCTCATTATCGGTTCGGGGCCTGCCGGATTTACTGCTGCTATTTACGCTGCCCGCGCAGGGCTAAGCCCGATTCTTTATCAGGGTGGACAGCCGGGAGGCCAACTGACGATCACTAACGAAGTGGAGAATTACCCGGGCTATCCGGACGGGATTCAGGGCCCGGAAATGATGATGGATTTCCAACGTCAGGCAGAGCGTTTCGGCACACAAGTACGCTCAGGGCTTGCTACTAAGGTTGATTTTTCCTCATATCCACACAAAGTGATCATAGATGATTCGCACATGATAGAGGCCCACAGCGTTATCATCTCCACGGGCGCTTCTGCCAAATGGCTGGGGCTTCCTTCCGAACAACGATTAAACGGGCGTGGTGTTTCTGCCTGCGCAGTTTGCGATGGTTATTTCTACAGAGGTCAAGACGTAGCCGTTGTCGGCGGTGGGGATACTGCGGCAGAAGAGGCTACTTATTTGTCCAAACTTTGCACAAAAGTATATTTGCTCGTGCGTAGAGGCGAGATGCGCGCCTCTAAGATCATGCAGGAGCGCGTATTCAAAACACCAAATATTGAGGTTTTGTGGCACACGGAAACCGTAGAAATTTTGGGCGAAAACGAGGTCGAAGCCGTGCATGTGCGCAATTTGCAAACAGGCGAAGAGCGCAAAATTCCGATCAAAGGATTCTTTGTAGCTATTGGGCATCAGCCTAATACTGATATTTTCAAAGATTTTTTGGATCTGGATGCCAACGGCTATATCAGAACCAAGCCGGGAACTACTCTTACAAACATTGAAGGCGTATTCGCCGCCGGCGATGCACAGGATCACGTGTACCGTCAGGCAGTAACCGCTGCCGGTACAGGTTGTATGGCCGCCTTAGATGCTGAGCGTTTTCTGGCTGCAAAAGGATTACACTAAAGTAATCTGTTGTCTCGAATTACCCCGATCTACAACATCTTGTGTGTGTCATTCACTACCCAACCTGCTTTATGAAAAAAAGCCTTGTACTTACTTTTTCTGTTTTGCTTTTCCTAGTAATGCCTGCGGGAATGCTGCTGGCACAGAAAAAAACGATAAGAAAAAGCAGTTCCGGCGAATTTACAGAGTTCACCATTCAGGACGGACGCTGGCGGCCCTCAGCTGAGGCCAATATCAATGGTAGGCATTCAAAAGCTACACAGGCAGGCAAGGAAACACAAACCCCATTTGATTCTCTGGTAGCCGGCGTAAGCGGCAGCCAAACGATCAACATAATGGCAACAGGTGGATCGAGCGGCATACAAGATGGCAATGCCGCGCAAACCGAACAAATGCGTCAAGCACTCAGGAGCTATCTGCAATCGAAAGGTTTTGATAATGACTCCCTGATCATCAGAGACTTATTCAACGAAAACCGCCCGCCGCTCGATTTCATAGACTTAGGTATTAAGCGCTCGATGCTGCGCGAAGACACAACCGATCTATACGACGTAGCCGAGGAAGACATCGTCATTGTTTCTGAAGAAGTAAACATAGATTCCACATGGATCACCATTAGCGACTACTACTCTATTTGGGACACAGAGGTTATCAACCCTTACCGATTCGACATCAGGCAGTTGCGTGATACTATCCCTTTGGTTTTGTTCGATTCGCTTAAAGAGCAGCGCTGGTCGCCGCCTTTGGCTACTATCAAACTCACCTCCAATTTTGGGATGCGCGGCTGGCGATGGCATCACGGCGTAGATCTGGACTTGAACACCGGCGACCCTGTCTATGCCTCCTTTGATGGTGTGGTGCGCATTAGGCGCTATGAACGCGGCGGCTATGGCAACTTTGTTGTACTACGCCACAGCAACGGATTAGAGACACTTTACGCTCACCTCAGCAAACACATGGTTCAGGTGGGAGATACGATTTCGGCAGGGCAGTTGATCGGACTTGGCGGGAGTACAGGCAGAAGTACCGGCCCACACCTACACTACGAAGTGCGCTACAATGGCTATGCCTTCGACCCAAAATACATCTATGATTTTGAACAAGGCGAAATTATCAGTAATATTTTTCACCTCAACCCTGGACACTTTCAGCACTTGCTCAATCAGCGACAAGTTGTTTCGCATATCATCAGAAATGGCGATACGCTTTCGCGTATCGCACAAAAATACCGCACCACTGTTCGCCAATTAATGCAACTCAACGGTATTTCGGCTTCTACCGTTCTACGGCCCGGTAGAAGAATCAGAGTACGCTAACCACCACTGTCCAAATGCTTAATTTTTATGGAAAAAAAGCTCGTAGCAATCAGAGAGCATATAGATGCGATTGATAACCAGATATTAGACCTACTCAACCAACGCATGAAACTTGTGCGCGAAGTAGGTCATCTGAAGCACAGCAGTAATGCAGTCATTTATCGCCCGGAGCGTGAAAAAGCAATCTTAGACCGCCTCAATAAATTCAATTGCGGGCCAATTTCCCAGCGGGCAATAGAGGCAATTTTCTTAGAAATATTTGCAGCCAGTCGAAATTTTGAACTCCCTGAGCGCGTAGCTTATTTAGGCCCTGAGGGCAGTTTTACCCACCAAGCCGCAGAAAGCCGTTTCGGCGCTATTAGCGACTACATTTCGCTAAGCACCATTCAGTCTGTTTTTGAGAGCGTGGAAACAGAGAGGGTGCGCTTTGGCGTGATTCCAATTGAAAATAACCGCGAAGGTTCGGTACACGAAACCATTGACCTGCTGATCAGCAGTGATGTGAGGATCGTGGCTGAAATCCCGATGGATATTCACTTTACCTTTGCCTCTATGGAGGACAGGCTGTCGCGAATCAAGAAAATCTACTCGAAAGACATTGCCTTCCGCCAGTGTAAGAAATTTCTCGACGAATACTTCGGAGACAGCGACGTAGAACTGATTCCTGTAGAATCTACCTCGAAAGCTGCTAAATTAGCATCGGAAGAACCGCACACAGCTGCTATTTGCGCCCATGTAGCTGCAACCATTCATAGATTGCCGCTACTATTCGAGAACATTGAAGACAGTTTTCACAATCGCACCCGCTTTCTGATCATCAGTAAAAATTTCGATAATCAGAAAGCCAACGGCTCTAAAACCAGCCTCGTTGTCAAATTGGACAATGACACAAAACCGGGTACGCTGGCCGGTTTCCTGAATGACTTCAACGAGGCAGGTATCAACCTGACTAAGATTGAAAGCCGCCCTGCCAAAGAGAAAGGCAAGTTCAACTACTGGTTTCTCATTGATTTTGACGGACACTACGCAGATGAGCACATTGCCCCCATCCTATCCAAGCACGGTGAACACATCAAACTGTTGGGTAGTTATGTAAAGTTGGTCTAAAAATCAGCTAAATCTTAAAAATTCCTTGCAAGATGGGTCGAAGTCCGCTGAAGAAAAACTCGACAGCAATAACCATCATAATCAGCCCCATCAGGCGCATGAGGATTTTATTACCCGTATCGCCGAGAGCTTTGCTGATGCCTGCCGACCCCCAGAGTATAAGAAACACAATACCATTGACAAGTGCCATAACGGCAATCAATACAGTTTTTTTTTCAAAACTGACCGCACTTTCCATTAGTACAATCGAGTTGGTGATAGCACCAGGGCCGCAGATCATCGGAATTGCCAGCGGGGTAATAGAAATATCGGTTACGTACCGTTTAACATCTTCCTCGCTTACTTTCATGCGAGAAATACGCGCCTGTAGCATCTCATAACCCATAGAGAAGAAGATAATCCCCCCCACAACCCGAAAACTATCTACAGAAATGCCAAAAAATTGAAATAACAGCTTGCCCGTAAAAGCAAAAGTAACCATCGTGATAAAAGAGGTCAGCGCCGCTTTGCGAGCGGTTTTATTTTTAGCAGTTTTGTCCAATTCTGCGGTCATAGTCATAAAAACAGGCATTACCCCAATCGGATTCAGAATTGTAAAAAACGAGGTAAAGCACAGCAAGGCAAAAGTTGCTAAGTCAGACATAGGTACGGATGGATTTTTTCGAGCCGAAATTAGACAAAAGCCCGCATACAACGGTTATTTTATTGCAAAGCCCTTAAATTTGAAAAACATTTTTTGTATCCGCGTATAAGATGACAATTCAAGGAAGAGCGCACAGCTACGGCGACAACATAGACACAGACCGAATCATTCCGGGTAAATACACCAAAACATTGGATATCAGCCAGTTGGCTGCGCATGTACTGGAAGATCTGGATCCTGAGTTTCGCCAACGCATGCAAGTTGGAGATATTATTGCCGGTGGCAACAATTTTGGTTGCGGCTCCTCGCGCGAGCAAGCGCCCATAGCTATCAAAGCAGCAGGCGTTTCGGTAGTTATTGCCCGATTCTTTGCACGCATTTTCTATCGCAATGCCATTAACATTGGCTTGCCGCTGCTCGAAGTTCCCGATCACGATATCCAAACAGGGCATATCTTAGAAATAAACCTTGCTGAGGGCAAAGTGCATAACAAAACTACAGGCAAAATGCACCACGCTGCCCCATTGCCACAGGTGATGATAGATATTCTGGCAGAAGGCGGATTAGTTAACTACCTGCGACGGCATGGGGATTATAAACTTTAGATACAAGACAGTCAGCGGACAGTTGCAACGGCAGTGGCGCTATCACTACACCTACTACTACCCGTGGTTGCAGCAGCATGAGAATACTATCTGCGACTATCATACCGACGGGGGGCAATACTTCAAGCTCACAGCCAAACGCTTGCAAATAAAAGCCAAAAATCTAAGGCGCGATTTGCCATTGCAAAAGATCAAGGCTCTTACCTTACAATTCAGGCGATTAACCCTTCCTCTGATTGTAGGTGCTGTTGTAGGATCCTTTGCCGCGCTGGCTACTTACAAGGATATATTAGACTACTGGATAGGCATATCGCTGGCAATTAGCGGCTTTACATTGGCCTACTACGGCTGGTTAGGTAGTTGGCAGATCAACGTTGAACTGGTAGGGCAGCACACCCTACGATACTTTACCGACCGCCGAACGCCTCGCTTGGACGAGTTCATCCGCACTGCTAACCGACAGTTGGCATGGTTCAAAGTAGAGCAGCTATAGTTGCAGCAACTATTGTGCTTTGCGCGCCGCCAGCCTGCCGTCAATCAGATCAAGAATGTATTGCAAATCTTCGTCACTCTTGCGCCAGTCCAGATGGTTGGCATTGATCGTGAGCAGTTCAGAAAAATTATAGTGCTTGAAATAAGTAGAGTAGTGGTAGTTGAGCGCTTCCCAATAGTCGCGTGGGACGATTTGCTCGTAGTCTCTGCCGCGTTCCTTGATGCGCGAAATGGCATTGTCGGTCGTAATTTCCAAATAGACCATCAATCTAGGCGGGCTGACATGCTCCAACATATTATTGAGCAGTTCTTCATAAAGCGCAAATTCTTCCTGCGACATATTACCGCCCAGCATCAGCAGTTTGGCGAAAATTATGTCGCCGTAGATGCTTCTGTCCATCACGCAACCGCTCAATTCTGATGCCTGCTTGATCATACGGAAGCGCTTATTGAGGAAATATACCTGTAAAGGGAAACTGTATCTTTTCTGGTCGTAGTAAAATTTGTCTAACAGCGGGTTATCGTCTACAGGCTCACGGAAAAATTCCAGCCCAAATTCGCGGGCAACAATTTCACCAAGCGTGGTTTTGCCGGCACCTACAACGCCGTCTATACAGATAATGGCTTCCATTAATTGCTTGTTTAACAGGCTCTTGCAAAAAAAATACTCGTAGTACTGCTCCATTGGGTTGGCATCAGGGGCAACAAAGGTACGCAATTATGACTGAGCTAAAAAAGCCGAACGAAACTTGCTTGTTTCCATAATTTGATTAACTTGGTTAACTAATACCATTATGAATTGCATGATGGGTAAATCACCCTAGCGGGGTTCAATATCGGTAGCATGATAATTACCCTCCTGTGTCATTGCTCGATTAAGCGCTTCACCAATTGCCAATGGAGCAGAAAAAGGGGCAGGGATGACTTCAATGCTACTGCATGGTATATGATTCATTTTAGTATAATTCTCTGTTCGAGGCAGTTTATGCCTGCTGCATCTATCGAAAAACAAGTAAGTAAGATCACTAACCTATAACAGACATGAACAAATTTTTTGCATCCGCTATGCTTGCCCTTGTTACAGTTTATCGGGCAGCAGCACAAACCAATGCCACACCTCCCCTGCCCGATACAGGAATCAGCGGTGTTTACGAGGTAATGGTAGGCACTACGCAGCCGCAATATCACATCCGATACTTTGGTGAGTTTGGATTTCGCGTAATAGACAGTGCATCGCTGACTGCAGCACAAGCCAAAGCTATCTATGGGGTAGATTCTCCGCTGAAAAGCTATCGGCTGCAGAACGGCGAGGTGGACAGCCACGGGCTTTTGCGCCTGCTTGCATGGGAAAGACCACTTGGCCCGGGCGTAGGCTACAGCGTTCCCGAAACCATCGGGCAGCGCATGGCCGTCATGATGACCAAAGATATTACCCGCATTGTGGACATTTATCAGTTGGAGCGCGCCAACGGAGAAAAATGGCTACCTATTGAACCCATTTTTGACGACCTCTACAACCTAAGCAGCGGTAAACCCGGATTTTTCAACCGCCCTGCCGGAGTGCGCGAAACTGCGATCTACGGAGAGTGGTTCGTGCATGTATTCTATCAGCGATATGGCTACCAAATTCCGGGCTATGGAACTATTAACCCTGAAGCACCGCTGCAAACCAGTGAGTTTACACACCACGACTTTATCATCAAAGGCGATATGGCAGCAGTTACGCGTTATTACAGCGAAGCACTGGGCCTACAGCCCGAAGAACCATCCCCTGTAATAGACGGCGACTGGCAAAAAGGCCCCCGTCGCGTTTTTGACATGCCTGCCGGCTACAGCCATTACTATCGCGGATTTGTTTCGCCCAATAATATCTGCGGCAAGCTCAAATTTTTTGTTCCGCGCGCCCCCAAGCCCGATCGCAGCGAAAATCAACGGATTGGAGAACTGGGCATTACGCTGCATTCACTATATACCCCCCGCCTCGGGATGGTACATGACCTGATCAGGAAACAAAACATCCGCACTTCCGGTATCCAGAAAAACGAATTTGGAGAAAACAGCTTCGTTTTTACCGGACCGGATGGTGTAGCGTGGCAAATAATTGAGAAAACAAATACTAAATTTAAGCCCGAAACCAAACGCGAGTTTAAGCCTACCGGGCAATAAAAAATAAATAATATATGCGGCAACTCATTGTACGCTTGTCTGAAGCAGGGATCAACTATTTAGAGGGCAAAGAGACAGATCTGATTACCCGCATCAAAGTTGCTAACGTGAGTATATTGCTCATCATGTCGGCTTTTTTGACGCTGGGGATAGCGAGTGTTTTCCTTGTTCCTGCCATTTCTGTTAATATTATCATACAGATTATTGGCTTGATTGCAGCATACACTCTCAACTTTGTAGGTCAGCACCTGCTCGGGCGCATTCTTTTTTGTTTTGTGTTTAGTATCGGAATGTTCTTGCTGCATGTCCAAATAGTTAATGTAGGCGAAGAGTTGCTTCCTGCTACATTGATATTCCAAATGACTTTCTGGATTATTCCGCTTAACCTTTTTCATCCTAAGCGCGAACGTCTTTGGCTCATGCTTACGTTCTTTTTAAGCGTGTTTTTGGTTGCTATTCTGCCCTATTCGCTGGGAATCATTGAAGATCCTGCGATTAATATTGAGATATTTAGATACCCCTCCTACTTTATGATCGGAACTTTTGTTTCGAGTAGCGTTATTGCTGCCTTCCTGTTGCAAAGTAACACTTTTTATCAACAGGCAAAGCAAAAGTATATCCAGTCCCAAAATAATTTAAGCGCTCAAAATCAGCAGTTGATTGCAGAAAATGATTCCTTGAAGAAGTCTCTTTCCGAGTTGAGAGTCCTGCAAGCAAGCGAGGAGATACGCAAGAAAAGCATTACGTATCAGGCAGAGCTTTCTGAAGAGTTGCGCGCACACAGTAATGATCTGAAAATGGCTTGCGACAGAGCTATCTCTCTCATTACTCGTTACATAGATGCAAACGCAGGAGCTTTATTTCTGCATGAAGGCACGGCAGACAAAGGCTACCTTGAAATGGTTGCCTGCTATGCCAACGGAAGACGCAAGTATATCAATAAAAAAATTGCATGTACCCAAGGGCTGGTTGGACAGGCCTTTATGGAAAAAGCCTATATAGTAGCCAATAATATACCCGAAGAACATATCAACATAGCCTCAGGGCTTGGTGAGGATAACCCTACGCATCTGCTACTGATGCCCATGATTCAGAACAACGAAGTGTCGGGTGTGATGGAATTTGCTTCTTTCCGCCCCTTTGACCCGCTGGTGATAGAAATGGCAGAAAAACTTGCTAATTTGACAGGCTCTATTATCGTTGCAACGCGCGTTAATCAGCGTACACAAGAGTTGCTTGCACAAAGCCAGCACCAGACAGAAGACCTACGAGCAAGAGAAGAGGAAATGCGCCAAAATATGGAAGAACTTGCCGCAACGCAAGAAGAATTAGCCAGAATCAACGACGAATTATCTAACAAAAGTATAGCTGTAAGTATTCTACTGGCAACAGTAGAGATGGGAATAGACAAGAAGATCCTCAGTTGCGACGATAATTTTGCAGAGATGATGGGCTACACAAAAGAAGAGTTATTGACGCTTACACATCCCGATCTTGTACCTTTCGATGTTTACGATCGAACCGAATATGAAATCTGGTGGGATAGCCTGATCGCGGGTAAGGTATCCCATGATAAATTCATCAGGAAGACCAAGAGCGGTAAGAAAATCACGCTTAATTGCTGCTATCGCCCTATTTTCTCAAGCGCAACCAAAGATGTTATCAGGGTTGTAAAGTACTGCTACCCTATCAATTCAGACGCTTAACGGATCAAACCTGCCTCCTTTAAATAACGATGTGTAAGCACTTCTTTGTCAGGATGTAATACGACTTGCCGCAAAATACGGCAAGTAAAAATATCGTGGTCGCCTGAGTCGGCAGTGTCGTGTACTTGGCAGGCTACATAGCCGATCGCCTCGGTCAGGTATGGGCATCCGCGTTCGTCTAAGGCATGGGGCAGGTTCTTGAACTTATCGCTGTCTCTGCCGCTTTTCCTGCCTAATTTATTAATCAGGTTCTTTTGCTCAAGGCTCAGCAGATTGATATTCAGAATACCACTTTGGCGGACAAGTTCAATCGTATAGTCAATTTTATAGAGTGCAATGCTCAGAAAAGTTCCCTTCATACCGCTCTGCATCATCCAAGTAGCGATATTGGCGTTTTTCTTTTCCTTGAAAACAGTAGTTACCGAATGGACTTCGTAGTTTTTGAACTTGAGCAACGAACGTTTCATGCAAATCAGTTATTGATACTTACAGGCTCTCCCTTTTCGATTTTCTTGGCAACCTCAAACATTGTCAGCGCTTTTTGCAGCAGTTTATCCTGATCATTCATCACTCTGTAGAAGCCTTCTTCGCCATAAATACCTCTGGCAATCATTGCTTTAAGCAAGTTTCCAAGATAGTTCTTAGACTTCGCCCATTCGACTGGGCTGTATTTAATTTTTTCCTTGACTGCCGCCTCTACAATTGTCTGCAACATGCTTTCTGTAATTGTAAACTGCGTTACAAATACAGCCACAGGCTTAGACTGCCACTGGCTTTTGTAATTAGCAATGTAATTAGCCATGAACTCGCGATGCAGGTTTGCACTCAAAATACTATTGAGATAGGCTGTTTGGAAAGAGGTATCCGCAGGCACGAATACGTCGGGCATAATGCCGCCTCCACCATAGACCGTCCGCCCGAGTGAGGTTTTGTATTTCAACTTTTCGTCAAAGTGATTGCTGTCTGCTACGAACAATTCGCCATTGGCTAAACGGCGGGAGTAATCCTGTGCGTATTGTCCCAGATTTCCTTCTTGGTAGGGCTTCTGAATTGAGCGGCCGCTTGGCGTGTAGTAGCGCGAAATAGTCAGACGCAGTTCTGAACCATCGGAAAGCATGATCGGGCGTTGTACCAGTCCTTTGCCAAAAGATCGCCTGCCTACCAGTAGCGCACGGTCGTTGTCTTGCAAGGCTCCGGCAACAATTTCGGAAGCAGAAGCGCTCTCTTCGTTGATCAATACGATGAGACCGCCTTTTTCAAATAATCCGTTCTTAGAGGCATTAAACGCTTCGTTTTGATTGCTGTCTCTGCCCTTAGTGTAAACAATTAGCTTGTCGTCGCTGATCAATTCGTCTGCAATTTTAACTGCCCGATCCATATAGCCGCCGCTATTGCCGCGAAGATCCAAAACGAGTTGTGTCATTCCCTTTGAGATCAGTTGCTCAAGTGCACTTTTGAACTCGTCATAGGCACTTTCGCCAAAGCGCGCAAGTTTGATATAGCCCACTTTTTGATCAATCATATAGGCTGCCTCGAGGCTGTATTGCGGGATTTTATCGCGTACCACCACATAGCTCAGCGTATCCGGTACACCTTTTCGCACGATAGCAAGGTGTACTTTGCTCCCCTTCTTACCGAGTAACTTTTCGTAAACCATCCGATTGGAGATACCGATGCCTGCAATACGCTCGCCATTGACATAAACGATTTTATCGCCTGCGCGAATACCTGCTGTCTCTGCCGGACCACCGGCAATCGGCAGCTCCACCTGAAGCGTATCGCGCAAGATAGAAAACTGCACCCCGATCCCTTCAAAATGGCTTTTCAGCTGGTTGCCCATGATCTTCATATCCTTTGCAGGAATGTAGGTCGTATGTGGATCTAACTTCTCCAGCATCCGCTTGATAGCATAGTCCGTCAGTTCGTTGGTATTAGCCGAATCAACGTAATATTTATCAATGTAATTAAGTACTTCGCGCAGTTTATTGGTGCTTACGACTATATCGCCCGTTGTCTTACCCGATTGCGTGCCAAACATTTTTGCACCAATAAAAATGCCCGCACAAGTAGCCAAAGCAATAAAAATAGGGATGCGTATCATAAGTTGAGAGTAACGACTATCGCTCATACAAATTTGAAATGATGAAGGATGTTTCTATAACATTAAATTTAAGCAAATGTATGTTAGCACGTGCATTTTTATCAAACAAAAAAGATGCGTACAACTTATTTTCCTCTGAATCATCGGCTACCTTTGCGATTTCAACCATCTAAGTAAGGTATGTCTGCACACAACGGTACACCTTCCTCACCAGCTAAGGAAGAACTTATTGAAATTTACGGCGCACGTGAGCACAACCTGAAAGATATTGACGTAACCATTCCCCGCAACCGATTAGTTGTATTTACAGGTATCAGCGGCAGCGGCAAGTCTTCGCTGGCTTTCGATACGATCTACGCCGAAGGACAACGCAGGTATATGGAAAGTTTTTCGGCATATGCGCGTAGCTTCATTGGCAATATGGAGCGCCCTGATGTTGATAAAATTAGCGGGCTGAGTCCTGTTATCTCCATCGAGCAAAAAACGACCTCGCGCAATCCGCGCAGTACCGTCGGCACAACTACCGAAATCTACGACTTCATGCGCTTGCTGTTTGCCCGTGCAGGCGAAGCATATTCTTATGTAACGGGTAATAAGATGATCCGACAAACGGAGGATCAGATTATTGAGCTGCTTCTGACGGAGTTTGCCGATAAAAAATTAACTATTCTTGCACCTGTAGTCAAAGGCAGAAAAGGGCATTATCGCGAGCTGTTTGTCCAGATTAGCAAAGCGGGCTACAACAAGGTGCGCATAGACGGCGAAGTGCTGGATATTGTGCCCAAAATGCAACTCAACCGCTACAAGATCCACGATATAGAAATTGTGATTGACCGCGTAATTGTGCGCGAAGCAGACCGCTTCCGCATCACGCAGTCGCTCAAAACTGCACTCAAGGAGGGCAAGGGCATCGCAATGACGCTCGATGAAAACGGCAAAACGCGCTTTTACTCCAAATATCTGATGGATCCCGAATCGGGTATTGCCTACGACGAACCTGCGCCGAATATGTTCTCGTTCAATTCGCCCTACGGTGCCTGCGAAACCTGTAACGGGCTGGGTGTGATTGAGGAGTTTACGCGCAACTCGGTAGTTCCCGATGAAAGTCTGAGCATCAGTCAAGGCGCGATCGCTCCTTTGGGCGAGTATCGCGACATCTGGATTTTCAAGCAACTGGAAAGTATTCTGAAAAAATACAAGCAAAGCATCAGCACGCCCTTCTACAAACTGCCGGAAGAAGTTGTACAAGCAATTCTCTACGGTACGGGCGAAGAAGTTCCCGTTAAGTCGGTAAAATATCCGGGACAGGACTGGTATACCAAATTCGAGGGGATTATCAACTTCCTCCAAAAACAATTGGAAAGCGGCGGGGACAGCACATCAGAGTGGGTAAAAGAATTTATGGAGTCTAAAACTTGCCCGACTTGCAACGGCGCGCGCCTGAAAATTCAATCGCTGCATTTTCGAATCGCTGATAAAAATATTGCCCAACTGGCAAATATGGATATTCGCGAACTTGCCAAGTGGTTCGCCGAATTGCCGCCGCGCCTTTCTGAACGCCAGCGAGCCATTGCCGCCGAAGTACTGAAGGAAATCAATAAGCGCATCGGTTTTTTGCTGGATGTAGGGCTTGAATACCTGACGCTCAACCGCACTATGCGCACTCTTTCCGGTGGTGAGAGTCAGCGCATCCGTTTGGCTACGCAAATAGGTACGCAGTTAGTCGGCGTACTCTACATCTTAGATGAACCCAGTATTGGACTGCACCAGCGCGACAACATGAAGCTCATCAAGGCACTAAAAGACCTTCGCGATCTGGGCAATACCGTTCTGGTGGTAGAACACGACAAGGATATGATGCTCGAATCGGACTATGTGATAGATATTGGCCCCGGCCCGGGTATTCACGGCGGGCGCATAGTGGCAGCAGGCCCCCCAAAAGAGTTTCTGACACAGAAAAGTCTGACTGCCGATTTCTTGAGCAATCGTCTGCAAATTGCCGTACCTCAAAAAAGACGCAAGGACACTAATAAGTGGTTGATACTGAGGGGGGCTAAAGGACATAACCTCAAAAATGTAACGCTCAAATTGCCGCTGGGCAAAATGATTTGCATAACAGGCGTTTCGGGCAGCGGCAAATCTTCGCTGATCCACGAAACCCTATATCCCATACTAAGTCGCCACTTTTTCAATGCTAAAAAGAATCCACTGCCATACGAAGCCATAGAAGGGCTGGAGCATATAGACAAAGTGATCGAGATAGATCAGACACCTATCGGAAGAACACCGCGCTCCAATCCTGCTACCTATACGGGGATGTTTACCGATATTCGTAGCCTATTTGCCGAACTGCCCGAAGCAAAAATCAGAGGTTACAGGCCCGGACGCTTCTCGTTCAATGTCAAAGGCGGACGATGTGAAACCTGCGAGGGTGCAGGTAAAAAAACGATCGTCATGGAGTTTCTGCCCGATGTACTTGTAACATGTGAAACCTGTAAGGGCAAGCGCTACAACCGCGAAACGCTGGAAGTACGCTTCAAAGGCAAATCTATTGCCGACGTGCTGGACATGACTGTAGAGCAGGCTGTGGAATTCTTTGAGTTTCAGCCTTCTATCCTGCGCAGAGTAAAGGCGCTCAACGATGTCGGCTTGGGCTACATTACCCTCGGACAGCACGCAACTACACTTTCCGGGGGCGAAGCGCAGCGCGTCAAACTGGCTACCGAACTTTCCAAAAAAGATACGGGCAATACGCTTTACATCCTCGACGAGCCTACCACAGGGCTACACTTTCAGGACATTCAGCACCTGCTCGATATACTCAACAAATTAGTGGACAAGGGAAATACAGTACTGGTCATCGAGCATAATATGGATGTAATCAAGATGGCGGATCACTTGATAGATATGGGCTTAGAGGGTGGCGAAAAAGGCGGCTCTATCATTTTTGAAGGTACACCTGAGGAAATTATTCACCACCCAACCAGCTACACAGGACGTTTCCTAAAAGTTGAAATAGAGCTGTCTAAAAAGGCTACATGTAGCACAAACTTCAGTCTGTAGCTGTTTGATTATCAAGCATTTGATCAATCACAGACTAAAGCGTGTGTTACTTTTTTGGACAGCCTCTGTGCGAGGTGTTCTATCTGAAACCAATTTTTCGCTGCCCTATCAGCGCCTCTTCATTGGCATTGATGTTTTGCATATCGCTAAGGATGATTGTTTGCAGGGCTTCTTCAGTACGCGCACTCCGATCGAGCGTAGTCATGCGCAGGTGCTGTTTGCGAATCACCTCACTGATGAATTTGCGCACCGAACGGGCGTTGCCGAAGTATTTGTCGCGTTTTTCGTGCATCAGTTGCAATTGCTTGCGCAAATATGCTTGGCTTTCTGCGTCCATTTGTAGATTTTCGGAAGCAAGCATCGCTGTGGCAATCTGGTACAACTCGTCAACCGAATAATCAGGAAAGATCATTGTTTTATCAAAACGCGATTTTAATCCCGGATTGGACTCGATGAACCTGTCCATATTTTCGGGATAGCCGGCTACAATGACGATAAACTCGCCACGGCGGTCTTCCATTTGTTTGAGAATCGTCTCGAGTGCTTCGTGCCCAAAGTCATTACCGATGCCGTTAGATGCAAGTGCATAGGCTTCATCTACAAACAATACACCACCAATGGCTTCATCTATTTTCTCTTTCGTTTTGAGTGCAGTCTGCCCAACGAAGCCCGCCACCAACGACTGCCGATCGCACTCGACCAGTTGCCCGCGCTCTAAGATGCCCAGCGCCTTGTAGATTTTGGCAATAATACGAGCTACCGTTGTTTTACCTGTACCCGGATTTCCCTTGAAAACTGTATGCAGTGAAAAACGGTTGAGAATGTCGCGCCCGGTTTCGCGGTAGAACCGCACGAGTTTAATCAGCTCATGGATCTGATTCTTGATTTCAGTAAGCCCTGTAAGTGCATTAAGTTCCGATAGCGCCTCTTCAAGCAATATCTCATCTTCCTGAATATCAGGCAATAAGCGAGAGTCTTGCTGGAAAATACGCTGTACATCTGCCAGTTCTACGGTTTGCAGCATATCGTGCGTTACGTCTGTATGCTCGATATTGCGCATCACGCGAAGCCCCATGTTCATCTTGGCCTCATCTACGAGGGAGTTGACCAGACGCGCATTACCAAAGGTGCGGTCGCGGCTACGGAATTTTTCGACTATTTTTCTGTAGAGAAAATCAAAAGCTTCTTTACTGAACCTGATCTGACGCTGTCCGGCAGCCAACTCGATCAGTCGCAGCATCTCCTGCGGGAGATAGTCAGGGAAGTCGAAAAACATACCAAAACGCGACTTCAGCCCCGGATTGGCCTCCAGAAAAGTATCCATTTCCTTAGGATAGCCGGCTACAACAATAGCGATATTGCCCGGCCCATCAGACATTTCCTTGACCAGCGTTTCTATGACCTCGTGTCCATAGTCTTTCGTATCTTCAGGATTGCGCACCAGCGCATAGGCTTCGTCTATGAACAGGATGCCTCCACGTGCCTTGTCAATCAACTCCTTCACCTTAGGCGCAGTCTGCCCGATGTATTGTCCTACAAGTTCGGCTCTGCCTACTTCGTGTACACGTCCATTGCTCAGCAGTCCCAGATTTTTGTAGATCTTACCCAACATTTTGGCAATCGTGGTTTTACCTGTTCCGGGATTGCCTTTAAAAACTGCATGCAGATTAATTTTCCGGCTCTCATCGAATCCGCGGCTTTTGCGCAATTGCAAAAATTTGAGGTAATGGATATAGTCGTGGATTCGGGTTTTGATCTTTTGTAGGCCCACTAAATCGTCTAAACGTCGCAAAACCACATCCATGGGCTCGTCCTGATCCTCGTCGGTAGAGGCTTGCTGGGGCGGGTGCATTTCGTTGCCGCGCAGCAGCGGGCTTTCTCCTCTCACGTAGTTTTCGCCTGTACTAAATGGCACAACTGCCACCAGATGATCCATGAAAATTACTTCAAGGGTGTACTTATCAGGATACCAAGAGCCGCGCGTATCGCTCCCCCAACCGGTCGTGATTGTTACGCTGTCTTCCTCAGGGTTAACCCTACGCAACTCTGTAGTAACACCTTTCAGTTGCGCTGCGTCGTTGTAAAAATTGAAAAACAACTCACAGTACCATGAATTGCTTTGCAGATTTTGAAAAGTGAACTCTGCCCAAATATAGCGGGTGTCTCTGGTGTCGAATTGGGTGTAGTAAATGCGTTCTTCAGCGCTAACACCTTTGCTTGGTCCTTCGTAGAGTCGTACACGCTCTAATTCAAAATAGGGATTTTCAGTATCGGAAACAGGTCCGCCGCTTTCTATGTAAAATTTCTTTTTACCTACGATTTCGTCGTCAATGCTTGCCTCCCACTGGTAGTCGCCACGCGTCCAAAAAACACCGGGCGACTGGTTGCCCCAGCCTTCGCGCACCATTACGACGTTGTCTTCTGCGGAAACGCGGTAGTTGTCTAATCTAATTTCGCAAACCATCTCGCGTTTATTTTTTTCGGTTAGCCGGTAGCAACGAATCAAAATGTTGCAATCCCAGTCTTCTTCGTCAAAGAGTTTATTGTAAAAAGAAAGTTCGCAATACAGATAAGTCGTTTCCATATTTTCAAAGACTGTGCGGTATTTCTTTTTACCGTCGGCGAGCCACTCGGTAGAGCTATATACCTTCAAGTCCTTGAACTTGTAGTTTTTATCCAATGTCTTTTTACTTCTGAAAATCATTGCCACTTGCTACTATTCAGTTTAAAATTTTTCACTGCGGAAACTTCACCGAAATGTACGCATAATATCGTTCTTTTAAAAATGGAAACCTACCCTTACTACCCATGGACTCGCATAAGGAGAACGGAACTCATTCCATGAAAAGTTGTAGAGCACCGTAAAATTGAAGGCTGCACGTTCGCTCATGCCCTGCATGTATCCTCCACCCAGAAACGTTCCCGGCACCCAGTCGCGGCGCACCTCGCCAGCTAACAGATCAAAGTAAGCCGTATTCAAACTCTCATACTCCGCATGTGCGAAAAAGGGGGAAGAAACGAAAGGGAAGAAACGCCCGAAAACACGCCCGCCGTAGATATTGTTAGCAGTGGCATTAAAGCCCCTGAAGTTGAAGCGAATATACTGGTAAGTAGCCCCTACTCCAAGTTGGAGCTGTGGGGTAGCTTGGTAAAATGCCAGCGGCGATACGTCAATAAATGTTACATTGCCAAACTGGAAGCTGAAATTTCCGCCAAAACGCACGCGATCCATAAAGCGTCCCTCATCAGAAGTTTGCACGGGCTGCCTGCGAGGAGCAAAGGTACTGTCTGTTTGCGCTTTTGCATAGCTAACGGCAAAAAACAGCAGGAGGAGAGCGATGCTGTTGCCAAAGGTTTTTTGCATAAAAACCGGAATAATTTTCATTGACATATGCATTTAAGGTTTTATGGGTTGCTGTTAAGGCTTTAGATGTTGCACTTTTCTTGGAATCAGTATCCACTCTTTCTGCCTCCCGTCTATGTAGCGCACCCGACCGCTGTCTTCCAACAGGGCAGGCTGCTCCAGCATGATGCGGATTTCTTTACCTTTCCACTCGGCAGGGGCAACTTTTACATTCAGTTCGATTGCATAAGCAGTATTGGGGCGGAGCGGATAGTCGCCTGCACCCGGCACATTGACCTGATTGTCCCACATGCCAATAGCAGGGCCTGCGGCGTGTCCGTGCATACCCAGCGGATGCGAGTAGATCTGTGCATTGATGCCTTCTTTTTTCGACTGGTCGAGCGTAAGTTTAAGCACTTCGTTGCCGGTTCTGCCTGCCTTGAAATGCCCTGTCAGAATATCCTGCGCGCGATTGCCCATTGCCAGTGCCTTTTTCAGGTATTCGGGCACGTCTGTTTCGCCGGGTTTAAGCACATAGGCCATCTGTTGCGTATCGGTATGCATAGTAATGTATTCAAAACCAAAGTCTATGCGCAAAATATCACCAGGCATAATAACGGTCTGTCCGTCGGGACGGGTTGCAAAGGAATACAAGGGCTGGTCGGGGCGCTGTACGTCCACTGTCGGATGAAACCATGCCTGTAGCTTTAGCTCTGCCATGCGCTCGCGATACCACCAGACCACCTCATCTGTAGTTGTAACGCCCGGCTGGATGACATTTTCAGAAAGCCCTTCGGCAATAATCAGGTGTGCAATGCGGCTGGCCTGTTCAAAAATCATCATTTCGGCAGCAGTGCGCGTCTCTAACCAGTTGACAGACAAGCGCTCGCCCGAAACCACATTTGCTTTGAATTTTTCGGGAAGTCTGCTCATCAGATTATCGTACTCGGTGCGGCTAATCCCATCGGCATGAGCAAAAGTTTCGGAGTAGTTCAGTGCAATGCGTTTCGGATTGCGCTCCTCAATGAGTTGTATCAGGCGTTTCCACTGGTCAGGCTCTTGCTCCGGATTCCATGCGGCTTTGAATAGATTGCCTACATTGTAGCGGGCAACGGCCAACAGCTCCAGCCCCTGCGCTTGGCCTCGATCATAGATAAACAAGATAGTCTTGCGTCGTGCTGAAATCCACGTAGAAGGTAGCATCGTACGCATGACGGGGTCTTCGTTGTATTCTTCTGCAATCAGCAGCCAGAGGTCAACACCGTTTTCGCGCATTAGTCCGGGCAGCAGGTTGGTCAAGCGATCTTCCAACAGCCGATCGCGCACTGCGGCACGCTCCTGTAATGATAAAATACGTGGCAAATCGCTTTGTGCCACCAAAACAGTCGCCCAGCAGCAGACAACTGCCAACATGTATGTTCTTCGAAGCATCGTTAAAGTAAAATTGCCGTTTGATGGCAATATATACCAACAAGCGGCAATGAACAAAATGTATAGAAGTATTATTGTTTTACTTCTACGTTGCCTTTCAGGGTCAGTACAGCAACACCGCCTTCTACGTTGGCAGTGATGCTCACTGTTTTGTTAAATGCACCAGGAGCAGCAGCGTTGAAAGTAGCTTTAATTTCCGCAGATTCGCCCGGAGCGATCGGCTCTTTTGGCCAGTTTGGTACAGTACAGCCGCACGAGCCTTGCGCGCTGGTAATTACCAATGGAACTTTGCCTGTATTCTTAAATTTAAAAGAGGCTGTAACAGGCTGATTTTGAGGAATGTTTCCAAAATCGAACGTTGTTTTGTCCCACTGGAAAGCAGCCATGTTAGTATTTTGCGCAACAGATTTATTTGCTGCATTTTGCGTATTTTGAGCAAAAGAAACAACTGATACCATTAGGGCAAATGCCAGTGTAAAGAAGACATGCTTTTTCATAGCAGATTTTAAATTTAATGATGAAACATTCTTTTTGCAAATCAACGCAAAGCCGCGCAATCTTTGCGTTAATGAATTGGTAAGGTTTGTTAATGACTTGTTAATGCAAAGAAAAACGCTCAGACGGCTGGTCATTCCTGCTACGCTAAGTATTCTTGGCATCATCATCACCCAAATTTACTGGGTAAGCAATGCTTTTAACCTCAAAGAGAAGCAATTAGATCAGCGCATCCACATTGCCTTACAAACCGTTGCTGAGCAGATTGCAGCCTACAACAAGAGTACGCTTCCCAATTCGGATGTCGTTAATCAGGTGGCTTCCGATTATTTTATTGTCAATGTGAATGATATGATTGACGTGAATATCTTAGAACTCTATCTCAAGCGAGAGTTTAGCCGCGTCAATCTGCAACTCGATTTTGAATATGGGATTTACGATTGTACAACAGACCAGATGATGTACGGCAGCTATGTCAGCAGCAAGAAGAACGATGAAAATACAATCGTTACTCGCGAACTGCCCAAATATGATAAATTTATCTACTACTTTGGGGTAAATTTCCCACAAAAAAAGCAGTACTTGCTGTATGATATGCGGTTGTGGGCTGTATCTTCGCTGTTAATTTTGGCTTTGGTTGTATTTTTTGGCTATGCGCTGTATGTAATCTTAGCACAGCGGAGGCTGGCAGAAATTCAAAAAGATTTTGTAGATAATATGACACATGAATTTCAAACCCCTATCGCTACCATTAGCATTGCCGCCGATGTTTTGCTGAATCCTGAAATTGTGAAACAACCCGACAGACTGGCGCGCTATGCGCAAATCATCAAAAAAGAAACGCAACGACTTCAAAAGCAAGTGGAAAGCATTTTGCAGGCAAACCGCGCTGAAAGAGTCGGTTTGACATTACAAAAAGAACTCATAAACCTAAACGATTTGGTACAAGAAGTTATCGGGCATTTTCAACTGCAACTCAAAGAAAAGCAAGCCGAAGCGCGCATACAACTTTCGCTCCACCCTGCCCCATTGATTGTTCATGCCGACGGCAGCCACCTGACCAATCTGATAATCAATTTATTAGACAATGCGGTTAAATATGCCGGCAATCATCCGGAGATTCATTTGCGAACTACAACCGAAAACGGGCGTATCTTGCTGCAAGTAGCCGATAACGGCCCGGGCATTCCCGCAAAATATCGCAATAAGATATTCCAAAAATTTTACCGTATTCCTACAGGCAATTTGCACAATGTCAAAGGTTTTGGCTTAGGGTTGCACTATGTAAGCAACATTGTCAAGGCGCACGGCTGGCAAATACGTCTTAACTGCCCCGAAAGCGGCGGCAGCGTTTTTGAAATTGTGATTCCCAACTTTCAAAAATAAGCGCTATGCATGCTCCGCAAATTTTGTATGTAGAAGATGATTTGAGTTTAGGGTTTGTAACCCAAGACAATCTGGAACTGCGCGGCTATGTGGTGCGCCATTGCGAAAACGGCAAAAGCGCTTTGGCTGCTTTCAAGGAACAGCGCCCCGACATTTGCGTGCTGGACGTCATGCTGCCCGACTTAGACGGCTTTTCGCTGGCGCGGGAAATCAGACAATTAGACGCTGAAATACCTATTATTTTTCTCACATCTAAATCGCAAAAAGAGGACAAACTCAACGGGCTTCGGTTGGGCGGCGACGACTACTTGACCAAACCATTCAGCATCGAAGAGTTAGACCTCAAGATTCAGGTTTTCCTCAAGCGAAGCCGCGTGAACCCGCCCGAGATAGACAAATCTATAGACCGAATCGGCGAATATTACTTTGATGCCGACAATCTGACGCTGATTCATGGCGAAAACAAACAGATACTCACCAAACGAGAGGCTGATTTGTTAGCTTTGTTTTGCAAACACAAAGGCAACATCCTGAAACGCGAAGAGATTTTACAGGAAATTTGGGGCACTGATGATTATTTTGCCGGCAGAAGTCTAGATGTGTTTATTTCGCGCTTGCGCAAATACCTCAAAGCCGATGAGCGCATTGCCATTGAAAATGTGCATGGCGTAGGTTTTAAACTAGTGGTCAATCCTCACTGACGTTTGCCCCAAAGAGCGTCTTTTACATCTGCTTTGAATCGCTTCCATGCAAGCGTCCACTCGTTGATGCGCAAATTCCAACGGTCGGCAGATGTGATGGGAAACAACCCGCGACGGATGTAAACGCTGTCGCTCTGGTCTTTGTACCAAAGTTGGTAGCCGTTTGTTTGCATCCAATTGGTAATTTCGTTGATAAACGGATTGATGTAGCGTTTTCCGTGCGTTTCAACCGAAATAACCGCCGGTCTGCTTTTCATGTATTTAAGTACGTACCACTCGCAGCCTTCAATATCTATGCTCAATAGGTCTATCGTTCCATCATCTAAACTGTCAAATCTTTTAGCAGGAACGGTAAATTTATCTGCATCTTGCTTTTGATAAGCGTCATTTGCCAAAGCCGGACTATTCTCTAATACGCTTGCGAAGGTCGAGGCTGCCCTATTCATCAATTCAATGCTGCCTTCGCTGTCGAACACAGCGACAGGATGCAGCGTAATGGGATATTTATCGCCAAAATACTCCCGAATAGCGGCTACACAGCGGGGGTCGGCTTCTACAAGCGTAGCGCGGATGCCCCGCTTGATGTAGGCCAGAATATTAGATGTTTCGGGTAAATACACGCCCACCTCGGCCACATGGGAGGGAATAAATTTTTTCCGAATCAGGCGACGATAAATCAGTTTATTTTCGGCAAGATGCATAACGTCAGCAAAATTACATAAAAAAAAGGTTGCCACATCTATCAGACGCGGCAACCTTGGGTACTAACGAAATCAGATACTACAATTATCTCTTAGCTAACCAGTTTAGCGAGCCTATAGGTCAGGCGATCGGCTAAGAAATACATCACAGGTACAACTACCAGCGTCAGGAAAGTCGAAAAGGTAAGCCCGTAAACAACCGTCCAAGCCATCGGCCCCCAAAACTCTGCATTCTGACCGCCCCAGTAAATATCAGGACTGAAATGAGAGTACAGCCCGAAGAAATCTACGTTCAAACCAATTGCCAGTGGAATCAGACCCAGTACGGTTGTGATTGCTGTCAGTAGTACCGGACGCAGACGCATGAAACCGGCTTCGATTAGGGCTTCGCGTACTTCGGTGGCATCTAACCGATTATCTTCTGACAGCCCAAGCGCTTGCTTGCGTTTGGCCATCAACTGGTTAGCGCAGTCAATGAGTACAATGGCGTTGTTTACTACCACACCTGCCAGAGAGATAATACCGATGCCGGTCATAATAACTACAAAGTCTGAACGGGTAAATGCCAACCCCAGAAATACGCCGATTAAGCTGAAAGGTACGGTTGCCATCACCAGCAGCGGCTGTGTCAAAGAGTTAAATTGCGATACCAATATCAAGAAAATTAGCGCTAAGGCTATCAGCATGGCGTTGAACAAGAAAGCTATTGACTGTGCCTGCTCCTCCTGTTCTCCGGTAAACTTGAAACTGTAGCCGGCAGGAGGGCTGTAATCTGCCAGCGCTTCTTTTACTTGGGCTACTACTTCGTTGGCATTGTAGCCTTCGGTAATGTTGGAAACCAGCGTTACGAGGCGCTCGTTGTTTTTGTGTTTGACTGCGCCAAAAGACGAGGAGTACTCCATATTGGCAACCGAAGAAATGGGAATCTGGCTGAAACGACCTTTATTGTCGCGGAAAGTAATTTTTTGGTCATTCAGGCGTGAAAGATCGTAGCGGAAGTCATCGCCAAGACGCAGGTTGATCGGATAATCATCCTTGCCGTCTTTGATCTTAGAAATTTCTTTGCCGTAGATAGCTGTTCGCATATTCATTGCGAGCATAGAGGTTGACAAACCGAGACGCTGTGCTTTTGCACGATCTATTTGCAAGAGCAGTTCAGGTTTACCAACGTCAATACCGATCTTTAAACCGTCTATGCCCGCAATGTTATTTTTCTCGATAATTTCCTTCATTTTTTCCGCCTCGCGGATGAGCGTCAGGTAATCGTCGCCAATAATCTCTATATTGATAGGCGCACCTACAGGCGGGCCGGTCCGCTGTGCATCGGTAACAATTTTCAATCCGGGAATGGTTTTAGCCATCTCGCTGAGTTTGCGTTGCGCCTCTCGCGTATCCAATCCTCCACGTTCGGAGTATTCAACAAAGTTTACTGTGATTTTACTTTTGTGAGGCGTTACAGAACCGCCTTGCGTAAAGTCATTCGGACTGCTGGTGTTTTCTCCTACGTTAGTTACGATTGCTTTTACCGCCTTTTCGAAAGGGCGCAAAACTTCATAGACCTTTTTCTCGACATTTTCAGTCAGGCGGTTGGTTGTACTTACGTCTGTACCCAGCGGTGCTTCAATGTACAAGTAAACAATCGAAGGCGCTGTGTTGGGGAAAAAATCTACCATTGGTTTGCTGCCAAAGTAAATAACAATGCCTGCAAACATCAGTACAATGCTGCCAAAGAAGAACGACAGCGGACGCACGCGACCTTTCAATGCGAAGCGAATCGTATTTTTATACACCACTTCCAATTTGGTCAGCAGCACATCCTGAAACCAGCGCGATGCGGGGCGAAAGAAAAAAACGTTGATCAGTGTAAGCACTGCCAGCGTCATCAGTATATTGCCAAGGCTGTAAGTATCGGAAACGAAATAGGCAGGAATGGACAAAGCAAAGCATACGATCGCAAATCGGATGAGAGGTTTGGGCGCAGTCTGGTCTTTTTCCAACTTCATGAAAGTTGCTGCCACCACAGGATTCACAATCAACCCGACAAACAGCGAAGAAGACAACACGACAATGAGCGTGATCGGCAGAAACTTCATAAACTCCCCTACCAGTCCGCCCCAGAACATCAGCGGCAGAAAAGCTGCCAGCGTAGTCATAGTAGAAGTGATAATGGGAACTGCAACCTCGCCTACTCCTTGCAAAGCAGCTTCTATACGGGGCTTGCCTGCCTCCATCAGTCGGTAAGTGTTTTCGATAACTACAATCGCGTTATCTACTAACATACCTAAGGCCAACACGAGTGAGAACAGGATCATGATGTTGATTGTTGCACCAATGAAACTCAGTACCACAAAAGAAAGCATCATAGAAAGCGGAATAGCAAGCCCTACAAACATTGCGTTGCGCAAGCCCATGAAAAACAGCAATACGCCCACCACCAGAATCATCCCGAAGATGATGCTGTTCTCTAAGTTGCTGATCTGAATTTTCATCTGATCTGCCTGATTGTTGGTCAGAATAATATTCAGATTCGGCGGAAGCGCGCCCGAAGATTTTGCTTTTACCAGTAGTTCCTGAATTTTGGCATCTGCGGCAATGAGGTTTTCCTTATTGCGTTTTACCACATTGAGCGAAATAACGGGCTGTCCGCCTGTCTTTAGGAAATCCTGTGTAGCAAGGCGTGCATAGCTTTTGCGCTCGATATAGCTGTCTTTTACGGTTGCTATATCTCTCAAATAAACAACGTTCTGATCTTCTGCTTTTACGATCACATCGGCAATTTCATCGGCAGTCTGAAACTCGCCTGAAATACGCATCGAGCGTCTGTAGCCGTCTGTCAGTACTTCACCGCCCGAAATAGTTACATTCTCGGCGCGCACTGCATTTTCGATATCTGCAAAAGTAACGCGGCGCGCTTCCATTTTGTAGATGTCTGCATTGATTTGAATCTCCCGATCCAACGCGCCTATAATATCTACGCGCGAAACTTCGGGCAAGGCCTCAAACATTTCCTCCAGATAGTTGGCGTATTTTTTCAACTGCGCCATCTCAAAATCGCCGGAAATATTAACCGTTACAATCGGCACTTCCGACAAGTCCACCTCCAGCACTACCGGATCTTGATCCAGATCGCTTGGCAGGTCGC
The DNA here is from genome assembly GCF_053489755.1 of Rhodoflexus sp. NCBI lineage: Bacteria > Pseudomonadati > Bacteroidota > Cytophagia > Cytophagales > Thermoflexibacteraceae > Rhodoflexus > Rhodoflexus sp. The sequence continues at coordinate 67,662 of NZ_JBRCHD010000009.1, read as the reverse complement.
GTTTAGCTTTGTCAACCGCATCTTTGACATCTTGCAAAGCCTTAGCAATTTGTACCTTTTCGGTAAACTCAATCACAACTACGGAAACATCCTGCGACGAGGTTGAGGTAACTTTTTTTACCCCTTTCAATCCTTTGATCTCTTTTTCAATCGGGCGTGTAATCAGGTTTTCGATATCTACGGGAGAGTTGCCGGGATAAACTGTATTGACATAAACCGTTGGAAATACAATTTCAGGAAAGGATTCCTTAGGCATGTTGCTGTAGGAGATCAAGCCAAACATAACAATAATGAAAGTGAGGATGAATACGCTGGTGCGGTTTTTAATTGCCAGCGTACTGAGCGCAAACCTCCGTTTGATGTCTTTAGTTTCTTCCATTGGACTACTGCCGTTTATTGTTTTTGTGCAACCTTATTGCCTTGTACTACCTCAACCTCATCGCCATTAACTACTTCGTTGTAGCCTTTGGTAATGATCTGATCGCCTATGCTCAATCCTTCTTCAACCATCGTCTGACCTGCATAAGACCTTCCGGATTTAATTACTGCGCGCTCGACAACCTGTTTACCATCTTTTTCACGCAGTACGTAGATAAATTTTTCGCCACTTGCCGATTGCTGAATCAAATACGAAGGAACTACTAAGGCATCTTTGCGGAAAAAATCGCGAATTTTGACGACAGCCAGTGAATTGGGCTTCAGCAAGCCATCGGGGTTAGCTGTCCGCATCTGAATTTTGAAAGTGCGGTTGTTGGGATTAATGAACTGTCCCACCATATTGACTTTGAGTTTCAGCTCTTTATTAACAGCAGGAAATGAGACCAGCACCTCATCACCACGGCGGATAGCCGCTGTATATACTTCGGACACGTCTGCATTAATTTCTACCTGAGAAATATTGACGATGCGCCCCATAGGCACAGCAGGGTTTGCCATTTCGCCTACGTTTTGCATCAAGTCTTCTACCATGCCGTCAATTGGTGCGCGAACCAATGATTTGCTCAACTGCGTTTTGGTAGTAGCCAGCGTTTTTTCAAGGGCTTCCATGTTGTTTTTGGCTTGCAGATACTGCACTTCCGAGCCAATCTTCTGATTCCATAGGTTTGCCTGACGCTCGTAAACAGTGCGGGCAAGTTCTAATCGGGTTTCTATTTCAGCAATACTTTTGCGGATATTTTCTGCATCTATCTCTGCAATCACTTGTCCTTTGCGAACCATATCGCCAACCTGCACATATCTTTTGATAATGACTCCGGAAATTTCAGGAGCAATCACCACGTTCTGATCAGATGCTACATTGCCTTGTACTTCTACAAAATGGGCAAAATCTTTTGCAGCAAGTGGCATAACTTCTACCAATTTTTTAACAACGGCTGCAGGATTTGCCTGTGCAATCTGCTCCTCTAACTTGGCGATTTCTGCTTTAATTTGAACTGCCTGCGCCCTTAGCTCAGCAAGGCGCTTGCGCTTACCTTCAAGTGATTCATCAGCGCTCTTGTTACATGCGGTTACTGCCATCAGAACAGCAAGGGCAAAAACATAATGTTTTGTCATTTTTTTGTGAAAAATTACGAGTAAGGAGGGATAAGTCAAGTTTTGTTCTATTTGATTAGTCTGCCTGTTGCCTTATCTACATCTACTTTGGCAATCAGCGCTTCGTAAAGCGCATTGTAATAACCTGTTTCGGCTTGTTTGTAGTCATTTTCAGCGTTAACTACCTCCAGATTAGAACCCACACCTTCTTTGTACTTGAGCCGACTGACGCGCGCTACCTCTGCGGCCAGTTCCATATTTTTGCGCTGTGTTTGCAGGTTGTCCATCGCATTGGCAAGATTGGTTTGTGCTTGTCTCAGTTCCAGATCAATACTGCGACGCAGGTTCAGCATCGTATTTTCCGTCTGAATGAGTTCCATTCGACTTTTTTGGATCAGATAATGACGGCGCATCCCGTCAAAAATCGGCACGCTAAGCGTCAGACCAACATTGCCAAAGCCAATCCAGTTAGCCCCGCGAAACAAGTTTTCCACCGATGAAGGACCTGCAAGGCTGCCATACTGAAAAGTAGCCGAGAGGCGCGGCAGGTAACCCAAACGATCGCGCTTGATGGCGAGTATATTCAGTTCGCGCTGTGTTTCCAGCAGACTGTATTCAGGGCGCAACTTGTAGTCGAAGGTTTCCTGTGCTTGTGCTTGCAAAAACATCGCATCGGGATTAATTTTTTGCAGCGACTCGCCAATGCTGATTTCATCGCTCTGTTGCAAGCCCATCTGGAACTTGAGGAAAGACTTGCTAATCTCTACCAGACGCAAAACGCGCTGCTTTTCCATTTTCAGATTGTTTAAGTTTACCTCCAACCTATCTACGTCAATTTTTTCAACAAATCCATTGGCATACATTGCCTTGGTTTCGTTTAAAAGTGCCTCTACGCGCTGTACGTTGGCATCCAGCAGTCCTATGCGCTCTTCGGAAATAAGCAGCCCGTAATATGCCTTAGTAACAGCCTCTACGACATCTATCTTGCTGCGCACCAAGTTTTTCTCTGCCAGTTTTGCATAGACAGCAGCAGCGCGCAGCCCCAGAAACCATGTAGCATCAAAAAGCATCTGATTGGCAGAGACAGCAGCATTTCCCTGAAACGGCGGCTGAAAAGGCAAACCGACAAACTCGCCCTCCGGCGCATTCGGATTAAGAAACTGCGCCGGCAAGAAGGCAACCGTTAACTTGTAGTTGTGTACGACCGATCCGCCCGCATTGATTTGCGGCAAGCCATCGGCGCGCGTGATGCCGATTTGCGCCTTGGCTATTTCTACATCGGCTTTGGCGTTAGCTACCGACGGGGAGTGATTCAGCGCATAGTCTATGCACTGCTCAAGTGTGTAGTTCTGCAAAATCACCTTTTCAGGATTGCCTGAAGAAAGCTTCCCTTGTGCAAAGGTTAGCGGCAGGATGCATGCTAATAGACTAAAAGTGAGGACTGTTCTCATAAAGGTTGGGATTGTGAAAGTTTCTCGCTTTGATGATAAACTTGACGATATTGAATGAGTTTGGAATAGCCTTTCAGCGTAACGATGCCGTGGACGAAGTGATCGAAAAACTCCCATTGCACATCCAGCACGTTGTATTTATCAAACGGAAACAACGTAGGATCGAAGCCCATTTGCACCTGTTCTACCCGCATTTTGGCGAGCACTTCTATATTGATTTCTTTGCGGAAATACCCCTCTTCTACTCCTCGCTGCATGAGCTTGATCAGCGCTCCGAGGAAGTACTGCTCCTTAAATCTTTTGTAAATGCTCCACGCGTTGGGGTGGTACTTTTGCAGGTCAAAAACAACGACCGGGTTAACCATGCGTATCATTTTTTTGATCTGCTCTGCTCCCAGAGTGATTTCCTCGACCGCGTCTCTTGCCCGTTCGCTAATCAGTTGAAAGTCGCGAATATCCTGCGAAAGCATTTCATGCACCATGACAGAGACCAGATCGTCCTTGTCTTTGTAATACTGGTAAATGGTTTTTTTGGAAACGCCCACCTTTCGCGCAATGTCATCCATGCTGACGCTGCGGATACCATAAGCGTGAAATAACTGGTCGGCTTCCTTCAAAATACGTTCTTTGAGTTCCAAAGTCTTGTGTGTTGTTTAAGAACGCACAAAACTATGGAAACTTTTAATAAACTCAAAGTTTCCTAAGGATATTTTGTTTTCCAAACCAGTACCGAGTCCATACCAAAGTAGTTGGCATAGGCGCGATTGTTGAAGTAATTGGAGATGTTTTGATCGTGAAGATCCTCGATAAAAATCAACTCATCTAATCTGTATTCGATAGGCTTCAGATAAACCACACTCTTTAAATCCAACTGCTGTATTTTATTCATCGCCTTGTAACGCGCATAGTACTGCTCTTTGTAAGCGCGGGCATTTCCCTTTAGCAATACTTTCCATGCAAGTCCTACTTTGGTATTCACCGAAAAAATCTTAGTCCCAATAAATAACATAACAGCAACGGTAAGAAAATTGGGCAGGCTTTGGAAGACGACGCCGCGCCTCAGTCGCAAGTACTGCACACAGGCAAAACACCCAAAAAAGAGCGTTGTCAGCCACCACAAATAGGCGATATTTTCAATTCGCTTGGGTATATAAGGTTCTTTGATAAAAAGCGGATAAGCGACAAGGATAGCAAGAAGAATAATCCCCCCCGATGGCGAATAATAATACGATGCTGCCGATATTGTTAAACCTGAACACTGTGTTCTTAGCGGCAATTCGGCTCATTTGAGGAAGCGGCAGAAAAAGCGCTGCCAGCAATGGCAGGTTTTTAAACCAGCCTACTACATAGGGAATAGTTATGCCTAAACCTCTGACTACAAATCCCCACGAAGGGGCGAAGTTTGCTACACTTTAGCTACGCGGCGAATCGGATAGAACGATTTGCAAAAAAATGCCGATAAAAATAGCTCCAAGGCTACATGCAACTACAATAGCAGGATATTTTCGATTTCTGAGTGAAAAAACTATCAACAGTACAGTAGCTATGATAAAAGTAGTAGCAGCAACTACCTCGTTCGTTCCTGCTTGTAAAAAGCCAAGCAATGGCAAACCGAACCATGCCCACCGATCAGGATTAGATACAAATAACTTAGGAAGTAAAGACATATAAAGCAACTGCCAACAAATGGCAATGCAATAGGTAGCGCCCGATGAGTACCAATAGAATAGATCTACCGTCGTCCGAACATATGAAAAAAAGAATATCAGAAATACAGTCCAGAGTACCAACTGTTCTGTGCCGTTAAGTAATTGTTTTGTAATCGATCGAATAAATATCCAGGCGCTTACACCAAAAAAAGACAATAAGAACAGCGCCGTCAGCCCATACAACTCAGGTAAGCGATACCCCAGCGGGTTGAACCAGTGAAAGAATGCTGCGACAAAGCGCCCATTCCATACTTTCAAATAATACGGTACAAACTGCCAGCCGTAGGCTTGTATGTGCACGGCTATTCCGTAGTCGTCTATATAGCCCGGCAGCGTGTAATAGCAAAGTAAAAAAAATGGTAATAAGGCAGCCGCACCGGCTGAGAATATCATCGTGCGAATAAATCTGCCTGAGAATAGCTCGATTGTGTTTTGCATAAAATTTCAAAGGGCACTGCCTAACTACCCGCGCCGACTAAACAAGAGCAGCCCCGTAAAAGTTAATGCGCCGTTTACTATCAACAGCTCGAAGCCGAATTTGTAGCCGTTAAACCATGCCTCAGAATTGATGTTGAGTATGTAACAGATCACAGGCGAAGACAGACAGACAAAAGGCACTGCCCAGTCGCGTACTTTGAGCCTTGTAAACAAACCAAAAGTAAAAAGTCCTAATAATGGCCCGTAGGTATAGCCCGCTACTTTGAATACTGCGTTAATAACCGCATCGTCGTTAATCCACCTGAAAATCAAAATGATAATGTAGAGCAATACAGAAAAACCAATGTGTACATAAAGTTTGAGTCGCGACTTCTCAGCCTCGTTTGTGCGCTCTTTGAAGTTCAGAAAATCTACACAGAACGCGGTGGTAAGGGAAGCCAACGCCGAATCTGCGCTGGCATAGGAAGAAGCTGTAATGCCCAGCAGGAAGAACACTGCTACCGGCACGCCAAAATGGTTCAGCGCCAGCATGGGGTACAGGCTGTCCGTTTTGGCAGGAATGTCTATGCCTTGCGTAGCTGCGTAACTGTACAACAGCGAACCTAAGGTCAGGAAAAGTAAATTGACAAAGACCAACACAACGCAGAACGAAAACATATTCTTTTGTGCTTCGCGTAAGTTCTTGCAGGTCAGGTTTTTTTGCATCAAGTCCTGATCCATACCCGTCATGGTAATGGCGATAAATGTACCTGCCAGAAACTGTTTGAAAAAATTTTTGTCATCATTCCATTCCCAGAAAAATATCTGCGAATGTGGGCTGTCCTGTACGCTCTGTACCAATCCTGAAAAATCGAGACTCAACTCATTAGAAATCAGCAATACACTGACAATCAGCGCACTGACCAAGAAAAATGTTTGCAGTGTATCAGTAAAGATGATAGTTTTGATACCGCCCTTGAACGTGTAAATCCAAATAAGCGCAATGGTGATCAGTACATTGAGTTCGAAAGGCACTCCCCAATGTTCGAAAATACCAAGTTGGAGCACCAGCGCTGCCAGATATAAGCGAAACGATGACCCAATCGAACGAGACAGAATGAAGAAAAAAGACCCCGTTTTGTATGACCAAAAGCCAAACCGCTCCTCCAGATAGGTATAAATAGACACCAGATTGAGGCGATAGTAGAGCGGCATCAGCACCAGGGCAATAAATAAATAGCCCGGCAAGTAGCCAAGCACCAACTGAAAATAGGAAAATGCCTGCTTGCCAACTGCACCGGGCACAGAAATGAACGTTACCCCGGAAAGCGATGTGCCGATCATACCGAATGCCACCAAATACCAGGGCGCAGATTTGTCGGCGGTAAAAAAAGTATCAGTAGTTGCGCCTCGTGAAGAGTACCAAGCAACAACCATGAGCAATGAAAAATAAACGACAATAATCGTTAGAACGAGTCCGGGCGACATAACAATAAAAGTTGGGGACGGTAAAACAAGCGAAAAAAATGCTCTAAAAAAACAAAATCCCAAACTTTGGACAAGTTCAGGATTTAGACACACATTGCTTCACCTTAGTCAGTGCGCTACCAGCTTGGGCAAGTGGCTCAAGCGTGATTTGTAGAATTCGATGGCATCTAACAGTGCCAGTTGCTTGTCTATTGTCAATTCGTGTTTACTCAGAATGCCCTCCAGCGCAAGTACCATCAACTCCATGCCCCGCTCGGTCATCATCAGCGACTGCGACTTGAAAAGAAAATCGGCAGCTATGGCAAATTCTTTGTTGTTATAGGCTGCTACTGCCCTATTGAAACACTGCAACGCTGCCAACTCGTGAAAAGGAATAGCCCGCATGATTTGAAACGCTGAGCGGTAATGCGTCTGCTCCTGTTCCTGATACATTGCAAAACGACGGGTGTATTCCTCTTTGCGTCGGGCAGTTACCATAGGCGACAAAATCAGTCCGTTAATCGGATCTGTCGTTTCAATCATTACTTCCTTGCCGCTGTTCAGCAGTACCGTCAAAAACACATGGATATTAGTTTCATAAACCGTAACCTGAAAACCTGCCTGCCTCAGCACGTATGCAAAAATGATCGTACCGCTCAGACAATCGTAATTGGCAGATTGCAAAACATCGGCAAGTGTGCTGCCTTGCTTGTAATTTTTAAGATACTTGTTGAAGACGCGCCTGAAAACAGTGCGAAGTTTTTTTTCTTCCTGCTCGGGCAGATCTTTGAGTACCTGTGCCGATAGATTGTTCAATTCCGCTTGCAGACGGGCAGTATCGGCAGCAGGTATTTCACAGCAAAAGAAATCGGATGCCACTTGTGCCTGCGCCACAATGGACAACCAAAAACTCAACAAGGATACGAACAGCGTTTTCAATGGTGTGTGGGGTTATCTAAGTCATAAATCGTTTTTTCGTAACACAAAATTAACAATTTTGTAACATTAGAACGTCTTAAGTCAAGGGTTGGTTACGTGTACAGACAGTTTTTTTACATGGCAATCATCGCCGCAAAGTCGCCTGCTAACTATTTAGTTTTCAGGGGATAAAATCATATATTTGCGGTGCTTACAGGCAAATCTTTTATTAACTAACTGATTATCAGACCTTACATGGGTAAAATCATCGCTATTGCCAATCAAAAGGGCGGTGTAGGTAAAACTACGACAGCCATTAACCTCGCGGCGAGTTTAGCAGCATTAGAATATAGATGTTTAGTAGTGGATGCAGATTCTCAGGCAAATTCTACTTCAGGGCTTGGTTTCAACCCCCGCGAAGTTCAGAAAAGCATTTACGACTGTATGATCAATGAAACCCCTGTACAGGAGGTCATTAAGGAAACAACCTTTGAGTATTTGGATTTGATACCTTCTCATATAGATCTGGTAGGCGCTGAAATTGAGATGATTAACATTCCCAATCGCGAAGAAAGAATGAAGTCTGCATTAGCGTCCGTACGCAATAAGTACGACTTCATTTTTGTAGATTGCTCTCCTTCGCTGGGTCTGATTACTGTCAATGCGCTGACAGCTGCCAATTCGGTCATTATCCCTGTACAGTGCGAATATTTCGCCTTGGAGGGTCTTGGCAAACTGCTCAATACGATCAAGATCATTCAAACCCGCCTCAATACCGAATTGGAGTTAGAGGGCATTCTGCTGACCATGTACGATGTGCGTCTCAAACTCTCCAACCAAGTGGTTGAAGAGGTCAATACACATTTCAAAAATCTGGTATTCCAGACAATGATCCCGCGCAACATCCGCCTGAGCGAAGCGCCGAGCTACGGTATGCCCGCCATCGCACACGACGCAGAAAGCAAGGGCGCATTGAGCTACCTGAACCTCGCACGTGAAATTTTAAACAAAAACGGTATTACGAAATAGTACATGTCCGACAAACCTCAATTAAAAAAGCGCACCGGTCTGGGTAAAGGTCTGAGCGCTCTGCTGGAAGATAATACGACAGAACACAATCTCTCGACCGATGCGATCGCCGACGTTATTTCAGCAAGCCGTATCCACGAAATTCCTTTGGAGCAGATTGAAGTGAATCCCTTTCAGCCGCGCACCGAGTTCGACCGCACTGCGCTGGAGGAGCTTGCCGAGTCTATCCGCGTACAAGGTATCATACAGCCGATTACCGTGCGCCAGTTAGATACAAACAGCTACCAGTTGATTTCAGGCGAGCGCCGTTTGAAAGCCTCCAAATTAGCCGGACTGACACAAATACCTGCCTACGTACGCACTGCCAACGACCAGCAAATGCTGGAGATGGCGCTGATTGAAAATATACAGCGCGAAGAATTAAATGCTATAGAAATTGCACTCAGCTACCAGCGGCTACTTACCGAGTGTAATCTTAAGCAAGAAGAACTGGGCGAGAGGGTCGGCAAAAATCGCAGCACTGTTACCAACTACCTGCGCCTACTGAAACTCCCCCCCAATATTCAGGCCGGGGTGCGCGATCGCAAAATCAGCATGGGGCATGCCCGCGCACTAATTAACATTGATAATATTGATGCGCAGCTCGCTATTTTTGCCAAAATCATCTCTGAAGAATGGTCGGTGCGAAAAACTGAAGAAGCTGTGCGCGCAATGCTTACCAAACCGGAAGCGGCAGATAAAAACAAAAAACCTGCACGTATCCTAAACCCTGAAGTAGTACAGTTGCAAAACAGGCTTTCCAACCGCTATGGTACGCGGGTACAAATCAGCCGCAATGAACAAGGCAAAGGCGAAATTAAGATCCCATTTTTCTCTGACGAAGACCTGAACCGCCTGCTGGAATTATTGGAAAACTCATAGTAGATGAAGTGGCTTTTTTGTTTTTTATGGATGGCTTTTGCGGGCATCTGCCAATTTGCGCAAGCGCAGCAGGTAGTAGTTAGCCCTGTGAACAACGATATTGGCATGGATACGGTCGCGCTAAAGCGGCGCTTAGACTCGCTCGATCGTCTGATACAAGCTCCTAAACCTATTTCTGAGCCTACCAAAGCTGCTCTGCTTTCCGCAGTGTTACCCGGCTTGGGGCAGTACTATAACAAGAGTTTCTGGTATCTCAAAGTGCCAGCCATTTATGGTGCGGCCGCAGCCCTCGCGCTGACGCTCAACTTCAATCAACGCAACTACACAGGCTTTAGAGATGCCTATGTGTACAGGCTCGACCAAAATCCATTTACAACACCTCGCCCGCTGTTCGACTCAGGCACAGATGATGGCATTCGCTCGCAGCGCGATCGCTTTCGCCGCGAACGCGACTATACCATCTTGTTGAGCATCGGGCTGTATCTGCTACAAGTTGCTGAAGCAGCTACTACCGCCCACCTCAAAACTTTTGATGTTTCCGATGACCTTTCGATGCGATTCAAGCCCAGTATTGAACCCCTGCCGATGCCGGGTATGCACGTAATTGGTGTAGGTGTTGCTTTTCGTATAGACAGGCCCGCATGGAAATTAGAACAAAACGGCTTGCAGAAGGTTAAGTAAGAAAACCTGTAAAGCCATGTTTGGACTGTTTTCAAAAAAAAATACACCTGAAAAGGAGATCGCCCGTCTGACAAAATTGTATGCCCAACTTTCTGAGGAAGCTATGCAATTGCAACGCAAAGGCGACATTAAGTCTTTTGCCGTAAAAACAGCAGAGGCAGAAGAAATTATGAAAAAAATAGAAGCGCTCAAACAGTCAGGCAGTTAGCAGGCGATAGCGTGGCTGTCAGCAGTTTGTTCTGGATGTCTAAATGAAATTGCCGGCACGCAAATGCCTGTCCGGCAGTTCCTAAACTAATGAGCGTAGCATCTGAGGCTGCCGCAAATTCGCTGATGTAATGTTTGAGTTTTTCGGTATCTCCTGCCGGTGCTGTCCATCCGCAAGCAGCCTCTTGTACCAATTTTGCAGCTTCGCCTTCACCTGAAAATATAATTGGCAGTCCTGCAGCCATTGCTTCGTACAGTTTAGAAGGCACTGTGCCGTAGAGTTGCTGTTGTTGGGGGATGAGCGCTCCGTCAAAATTTGAAAGTAGCGCCGGGATTTGTGTGTAATCCACAGCATCATGCAAGCGACAAACTGCCTCGTTGGGCGCGCCTTTCAGAGATGCGGCTAATTTGTCGCGCATAGGCCCGTCTCCGAAGATATGCAACTCTACCCCCAAGGCAGCAAAAGGAATCTCGCGGCAAATCACTTCCAGCCCTTGCGCCATGCCAATCAAACCGAAATAAATCAGACGACGCGGTGCGCCCGACCGGTGCGGATGATGCTTGTAGCGATCGGGCAGAATACCTACGCGATACAGCAGCACTTGCTTGTCGGGAATGTGGCGGCGGATATATGCCACCGATTCTTCCGACTGCGCCATTACTACGTCTGCACTTTTGTAAAGGGAAAGTTCTACCTTTTTTGCCAATCTGAAAAGCCAATTTTTTCGACTGATTACACCCATTTGCGCCAGTACGTCAGGCCAAAGATCGGAAATATTCAACAGGAATTGTGCGCGATTCTCTTGTGCCAGCCATCTGCCCAGCAGCGCCAGCGGCAGCGGTGGCGATTGCACAAGCACCCATTCGGGAGCAAAGGCTCGGATCTTGCGGCTGTGCGAAAGCATAGAAAAAAAGAGCGTCATTACAGAAAGTAAACGCGGAAAAATCCGAATAGCGGCGGAAGGAAGCAGAGCACATCGCCAGACCTCATAGCCTTGGAAAAAATCGCGATGCAACCACTTGCCCCGAAAACCGGGCGCAATCTTACCTTGAGGATAATGTGGCAAAGCCGTTAGCACCAGCACCTGATGACCTGCCTGCACAAGCCCATCTACAATACCCTGCATGTGGCGCGGACACGCTCCTTTGTCGGGTGGAAAACTTGGCGTAATCAGTAGTACTCTCACTAACGGTCAATTTCCCCCAAAACTATGTCAATTGAGCCTAAAACGGCAATCAAATCGGCAATAAGCCCGCCACGAGCCATTTCTGCAAGTGCAGAAAGATTGGAAAATGAGCAAGAACGGCATTTGATCCGCCATGGCACATCGCTGTTTGGCTGACTGCGGAAAAAGAAACCCAGCTCCCCTTTGGGTGTTTCGGCGCGGGCATAAATATCTTTTTGTTGCTTAACGCGCAGGTTTTTGGGAACAGCCGCCTGCGGATCAAAGTCGCGGGTGCGGACACAATCGGTCGTCAGGCGCTGCAAACACTGGCTGATGATGCGAACACTTTCGCGGCACTCCAACATGCGCACGTAGGTTCTGTCCCAGCAATCGCCTTGCGTACCCATCAGCCCCTGCCCTGTCGGTATGTCGAACTCCAAATCGGGATACACTGAGTATCCATCTACTTTGCGCAAGTCGTATTTCAGCCCCGAAGCCCGCAACATTGGCCCTGTTACACCGTAATTAATAGCAGTTTCTAAGGGTAAGACCCCCACATTGGCGGTTCGCTGAACAAAGATTTTATTTTCTATCAACAGCTTTTCACACTCTGTAAGTTTTGGCTGCAAGTACCGGATAAATTCGGCGCATCGCTCCTCAAAACCAACCGGCAGGTCGTAGTACAGGCCGCCAATCCAGATGTAATTGTACAGCATTCGCGCTCCACTCACCCACTCCAGCAACCGCAGAATATGCTCGCGGTCGCGCATCATCCATAAAAAAGGCGTAACTGCGCCAATATCAATAGCATAAGTGCCGATTGCTACAAAGTGCGAGGCCAAACGGTTGAGTTCTGCCACCAACACGCGAATAAACTCGACTCTGCGCGGTAATTTTCCTTCCAGATCGAGCATTTTTTCAACACCCAAGACGTAGGCATGTTCGCAGTTCATTGCCGCCACATAGTCCAGCCTATCCACAAAGGGAATGATTTGATTATAGGGCAGATTTTCGGCGTGTTTCTCGAAACAGCGGTGCAAATAGCCCAAATGCGGGACTACATCTATTACTGTTTCACCATCAGTAATTACCTCTAAGCGCAAAACGCCATGTGTAGAAGGGTGCTGCGGGCCTATGTTCAAGATGAAATGGCCGGGCGCAAGCGCCTCCATTGCATACTTTGTAGGCTCGGAAACCCTCAGGTTGTCTTCTGCAAAATCGTAGGTAATAGCTGGCATAAACAAAAAATCTAAGTACAAAGTTAATGTGAGAACTATTCTAAATTTGACGGCTGATCTGCTCAAAACATGTATCTCATGAGAATCATACACTGCCTTTGGCTAGCAATTTTGTCTCTGTCGCTTCTTTCCTTTCGCGCACACAGCCAACAGGTTGAAGTAGTAGGCATAGACCAAGTAAAACAACTGCTTCAAAATCAGTCTGATACAGTACACATTGTCAACTTCTGGGCTACATGGTGCGCGCCTTGCGTCAAAGAGTTACCGGATTTTCTCCGCATCAGTGAAAACTACAAGAATAACAATGTACGCCTCTGGTTAGTTAGCATGGATTTTCAATCTGCGCTCAATACTAAGTTGAAACCTCTTTTACAGAAGAGAAATATTACACATCCGGTTTGGCTGCTGAATAACACCGACTACGACAGTTGGATTGGGCAGGTAGATGAACAATGGCAAGGCGACATCCCTATGACGCTCATTTTCAATAATCAACGCAACATGCGCATTAGAATCAATGGAGAAGTTGATTACGAGCGGCTGCTTAAAGTTTTGGAAGAAATGCTGTAACTTGGTACAGATTTAGAATACACATTATTAAACCCAAAAATCTAGAGAAAGATGAAAGCTAAATTTTTACTGCTATCTGTCCTACTGTCAGGGCTTTTGTCAGTGGCAGAGGCACAAAACATAGCAGGCTTGCAACCCGGCGATAACGCTTCTGATTTTCGGTTGAGAAATATTGATAACGAAATAGTTACATTAGCAGACTTCAAGCAAGCCAAAGGATTTATCATTGCCTTTACTTGCAATCACTGCCCTTTCGCCAAGTTGTACGAAGACCGCCTGATTGCACTGCACAACAAGTATGCACCTAAGGGCTTCCCCGTGATCGCTATTAACCCGAACGATGCCACCAAACAGCCTGAAGACAGTTTTGAGATGATGATCCAGCGCGCGCAGGAAAAGTCCTTTCCTTTTGTGTATCTACAAGACGAGACGCAGGAAGTTGCCCGCACTTATGGTGCAGCACGCACACCGCACATATGGATTCTGCAAAAAATTGATAACAACCTCAAAGTTGTTTACGTGGGCGGCATTGACAACAGCCCTGAGGATGCTGCCAAAGCCACCGAAAAATACGTAGAGCGCACCTTAGATGAAATACTCGCCGGACGCGTGGTTAGTAAAAATACTACCAAGGCAATCGGCTGTACCATCAAATGGCGCGAGTAGTTACTTCAAATGCATTTCTTCTATAATCCGCGCGATTTTATCCTTTAACTGCTGTTCTGTCGCATCAAAAGCTGCCTTGTCGCTCAGTTGGGTATTGACACTGAAATAGAATTTAATTTTAGGCTCAGTACCCGACGGGCGGGCAGAAATCTTACAACCATCGGCAGTGTAGAACTGCAAAACATCGCTTTTTTCCAGTGTAATAGGTTTTTCTGTGCCGGCTGCAAGGTCGTATTCTTTTTGTGCCTGATAGTCTAACATGCGTACAACAGGGCTTCCGTCAATTGTTTTGGGCGGATTGCTGCGCCAGTTTTGCATCATTGCTTTGATCTCTTCTGCACCGCTTTTGCCTTTTTTAGTTAATGAAACCAAACTTTCGTAGAAGAATCCGTAGCGGACGAAGTTATCTAACAGCATTTCAAACAATGTCATACCATTATCTTTAGCATAGGCACAGAGTTCAGCCAACATCCCACAGGCAGCTATTGCGTCTTTGTCGCGAACAAAGTCGCCAATCATATAGCCGTAGCTCTCTTCTCCGCCGGCAATAAAAGTCTCTACTCCTTCTTTTTCGCGAATGACCTGAGCGATGTACTTAAACCCGGTCAGCGTATTATAGCATTTTACGCCATTAGCTGCCGCTATGCGATCTATTAGTTCAGAAGTTACGATTGTTTTCACAATCATTTGATTGCCGTCTATTTTACCTGCATTTTTCCATGCCTGAATCATGTAGCCAATCAGCAGGCTGCCGGTCTGGTTGCCGTTCAATAGTACCCATTCGCCTTTGTGATTTTTCACGCCAATGCCTACGCGGTCTGCGTCAGGATCTGTTGCCATTACAATATCGGCATCAATGGCTTTGGCTTTGGCGAGCGCAAGACTCATTGCCTCCTGCTCCTCAGGATTGGGATAAACAACCGTTGGGAAGTTGCCGTCGGGGGTTGCCTGCTCTTCTACCACGTGTACGTTGGTAAAGCCCATTCTCTTCAAAAGTTCGGGAATTAGTGTAATCCCTGTACCGTGGATAGATGAGAAGACAATTTTCAAGTCCCGATGGCGGGCAATCGCATCTTTTGAAATCGAGAGTTTCAGGACTTCGTTCAGATAGACCTCATCTACGTCAGCCCCAATGATTTGTATGTTTTCAGGTTTACCATCGAAGTGAATATCATCTACTGAGGTAATGGCATTTACTTCTGCAATGATATTCTTGTCGTGTGGGGGCGTTACCTGTGCACCATCTACCCAATAAGCCTTGTAGCCGTTATACTCCTTCGGATTATGCGAGGCGGTGATTACCACGCCGCTGTGGCATCCTAAATGGCGGATAGCGAAAGACAGCTCGGGCGTAGGTCGCAGCGCTTCAAAGAAAAAGACTTTGCAGCCATTTGCAGCGAATACATCTGCCACAATTTTGGCAAATTCAGAGCTGTTATTGCGGCAATCGTACGCAATGGCAACTTTAATTTGCTCATTGGGAAAAGTTTTCTTCAAATAGTTGGCAAGCCCTTGCGTAGCAGCGCCAACCGTATATTTGTTCATGCGGTTAGAGCCTACTCCCATGATGCCGCGAAGCCCGCCTGTACCAAATTCAAGGTCGCGGTAGAAAGATTCGATCAGCTCTTCCTCGCTCATGGCACGAATAGCGGCTTTAGTTGGTTCGTCGTAGTTACCTGAAAGCCAAGTATTTATTCTTTGTTGAATTGTTGCATCCATACTTCAGAAGTATTTGTTATCGGTTATCAGTGTTTTTTAACTATAGTCGTAGATACTTGGAGGCTTGATACCCTCCATGCGAAGGCAGATGGTCAGCTGTCCACGATGGTGAATCGCTTCCTCCTGCAACACGTTGAGCATACGCAGCGCATTCATTGTGATGCCAAAAGTGGTAGCAATGGGTTTAACAGCATCCTCTTCGCTCATATTTTCTATGATTTGCTGCAAATGTGCCTTGACCTTACTGCCATATGCAACGATTTGCGCGGCGCTGTGCACTTCGTCTATTGGCAGCGGAATCAATTGAAGATCAGCTTTATCCATCTGTCCTGTTTGCATAGAATTACCTACCATGAGCGCCGTTTGATAGACGTGCATAGCAATTTGCTTGAAAGACATGTTATCGGGCGAGGGCTTCATGTCTAATTTTTCATCAGGCATCGCAGCTACAATCTTGTCGAAAGATTTGTAGATGTTATTCACCAGCCTGCCATAAGCCTGTTTTACTAATTCAAGTTTTGTCATTTCTATTTGAGTTTTTTGCTGTAGAATGCTAATTTTTGCAGATCAAACGAGTTTTGCAGATTTTTATCTTAAGCAACGAATCTGCGTCTATCTTTGCAATCTGCCCTTGTCAGCTGTTTAATTTTGCTTAATAACCGGCTGCTTGTCCGTCTTTACGGCTTTCAGATGCGCCATAGTAAACTTTTTTAGCCGCATCGTACATGATAGCCTGATAGCCACCATAGCCGCCAAAACCAAAGCCAACCTGATGTCCCATGCGCATCAGATCGCGGATAGTTTCATAGGCAAACCCACTCTCTAGCGTGATTTGCCCGCCGCGCGGCATACGAGGCTCTGCTCCTGTTGGGTCTGTGCTGCCGAGGTGGTCTATGCGCGGGGCATCTCCCGCCTCTTGCAAGCTCATACCAAAGTCAATCAGGTTCATTGCGATCAGCGTATGACCGATTGGCTGATAGTCGCCGCCCATTACGCCGTAGCTTACCCAAGGTTTACCGTCTTTGGTAATAAAAGCCGGGATAATCGTATGAAAAGGACGCTTGCCGGGCGCGTAGGCATTGGCGTGGTTTGCGTCTAAGTGGAAGAGTTCGCCGCGATCTTGCAGCATAAAGCCCAAGCCGGGAGGAACCATGCCGCTGCCCATGCCGCGATAGTTACTTTGGATGAGGGAAACCATGTTGCCGTCTTTATCGGCAGTTGTCAGGTAGATCGTTTCTTGTGCGAATCCTTCGCCTGCCTGAAAATTATAATTAGCGCGATTGGGATTAATCAGTTTGCGGCGCTCTGCTGCATACTCTTTGCTAATTAGTTGCTTCACAGGGATGTTGGCAAATGCAGGGTCGGCATAGTAGCGGGCGCGATCTTCAAAAACGAGTTTTTTGGCTTCTGTTACCAAGTGAATGTGTTCGGTGCTGCCGAATTTGATTTTACTGAAGTCGAAACCTTCCAAAATATTGAGCATTTGCAGCACGGCGATGCCCTGACCGTTGGGTGGCAATTCCCATACGTCGTAGCCGCGATAGTTGGTGCTCACCGGCTCAACCCAGTCGCTGGTATGCGTTGCAAGGTCTTCTACGCTCAAAAATCCACCTTGTTCTTGAATAAACTTTGCGATTGTCTGCGCGATTGGGCCTTTATAGAAAGCATCGCGGCCGCCTTTGGCTATTTGGCGCAAGGTATTGGCAAGTGCAGGATTCTTGAAAACATCACCTTTTTGCAGCGCCTTACCGCCGGGCATGAAAGTTTCGGTAAAGTTGGGATACTCGGCTTTGTTGCCAAATCTTGATGCAGCACCTTGTAAATAATAAGCAATCAGCTCGGTTACAGGGAAACCGTTTTCGGCGTAGCTGATAGCAGGGGCAAGAATGTTATCCATCTTCATTTTGCCGAACCTACGGTGCAGCATGAACCAGCCGTCCACACAGCCGGGTACACTCACAGGCAGCGGTCCGAAAGATGGAATTTTGTCCATCTTTTTCTCCTTGAAATACTCCATCGTCAGCGCTTTTGGCGAGCGTCCGCTGGCATTCAGCCCGTAGAGTTTTTGTGTTTTTGCATCCCAAACGATCGCATACAAGTCGCCGCCGATTCCACAACCCGTAGGTTCCATCAGCGCCAGCGCAGCATTGGCAGCAATAGCAGCATCAATAGCGTTGCCTCCACTCTTCAAAATGTCCAGACCTACCTGCGTAGCAAGCGGATGACTAGTTGCGACCATCCCGTTTTGGGCGATCACTTCCGAACGGGTCGCAAAGGTTTTACCCGTAATGCGATCTTGGGCTTGTAGATGTGTGGTAAGAGCGGCTATCAACAGGGAAGCGCCTAAGAGTAAATTTTTCATTTTCATAATAAGAACAAAACAGCCTTCTAATTGTGAGATTTTGCCATAAGCTCTTCGATGATATGTTCTTTTTCCTGAATGATTGCCTGCAAGCGCATTTGCTCGAGTCGCATTTTTTCTTCTCCTTGTTTCTTAGCATTTTCCACTTCTTTGAGCCGGTTGAAAAGTTCAGTCTGCGAGCGCGCCATTTCTTCCTGTGTAGCAGCCAGTTCTTCCATGTTTTGACGCATCTCTTCCTCGCGCGAACGCAAATCTTCTGCCAGCATCTGGCTTTGTGCGAGTAGTTGGCTGTTGATTTCAAAACTACGGATAGACTCGATAGCTGCCGCAAAAAGTGTGGATACTTTTTCGATCAGTTCTATTTGATGTTCTTCCATTGGTTTTACCGATGCAAGCTCAATTACACCTAAAATCTTGGTATTCAGCTTGATAGGCTCATAAATAATTGATGTAGGCTCGATATCGCCAATACCTGCGGGAATATAAAAAAAGTTGTGCAAACCGGTTTTGATGACAATTTTTTCACCTTCCAGATAACATTGTCCGGTTAGTCCTTCGCCGGGCGCAATGGTTTTCCGGATGCTTTTATCCCGACCGTAGGCATAAGCAGCTACCAGTTGAAGCTCAACGCTTGCAGTCTCTCCTCTACCCGTAGTATTTGCCAGGTAAACTCCGCCAATTTGTGCATCTACCTCACGGACAATCAGCCGCAAGAAATCACGTGTGAGTACATTCGCCGTTTTGGTAGTATCGCGTAGCAACTCTGCAAATTTAGCAGTAGTTTCGTTTACCCAGTTCCGCTTACTGTCTCTTACTGATAACTCGTAGAGAGCATCGCGCATTTGTAGTAGCGATTGGGTATAGTGATCTTCGTTGTTGAACTTTTCAAGTGAAATGTCGTACTTTCCTTTGCCGAGTGCATCCACGAAAACGACTGTTTGCCTGAGTTTTTCGGTAATCTGAGTAGCGACAGTATCCAATATCCGAAACTCATTTTTGAGTAGCTCGTCGTCGTCTTTGGCAAGTTTTCCGGAAAGGATATTGCGCAGTTTCTTAAATATTTTGGTAATGGAAAAGTTCACTCGACGCGCCAGCAAGTACCATGCAATCAGTATGATAGACGTAGAAATAATAAATATAACGATATTCAGCTGGATTGAAAGGGCTGTCATACGCGACTGACTTGCCAAAATGGCTAACCGCCTGTCATCAACGTAGTTTTTGCCAATATTGAAATAAAGCAAGCGCAATAGCATAGGCTCGGCTTCGTCTTCGATTTTATTGAGATATATTTCCTCGTAGAGCGTTTTGCGCAAAGCAACCGGCAGGGAATCTATGTTGGCGCGTTCAAAAATGTTATTGCCATAGCGGTCTATCTCACGGATAGTCATTGCGAGCGAATCGGTGATTATTCTGCTTTCAACAGTGCCTAAAGAATCGAAATTGGCTGCAATCGAACGCTGCAAGTCATTCATATTCAGGATATTACGTTTAAACTTCCCCTGCCAATACTGGCGATCTTCCTGCGAGAATCCTTGTATGAGATGCAGAAGCGACAACTTAGCATTATCAAACTCCGTTTCCATGTCTTTCAGACTTATTTTGATATTGTTGAGCAGTCGCAATTCGTCCGCCTGCGAGCGCATACTTGAGGTTGACAAAACTACAATACCAAATCTGACAACATTAAATGCGATCAGTAGTGTAAATCCTAAGTTGATTAGCCCTCTAAAACCTGTCAGATTGAAAAAGCGCATACGATTTGCTGATTTGTGGCCTAAATCTAAGTCTAAAATAGCATATTTGCTCGCTTGAAACGAAACTGTGCAAAATTATGCCTTACATAGTAGTAACAGGAGCGGCGGGTTTTATTGGAAGCTACCTCGTTGGCGAACTAAACCGCGCCGGATATGACAACGTTGTTGCAGTTGATTTATTCGATCATCCGGAAAAAAATAAAAATCTGCTTAACAAGCAAGTATCGCATCGAATCGAAAGAACGGTTTTCATCGAATGGTTTACTGTCAACGCGCCGCATATTGCCTGTGTGTATCATATTGGTGCAAGAACTGATACCACAGAATTCAACTATGGCATTCTGGAGCAGTTGAACGTAAACTATAGCCGGCAGGTGTGGAAAATCTGTGTTGAGCATGACATTCCATTAATATATGCCTCTTCAGCAGCCACTTATGGGCTTGGCGAATATGGCTACAAGGACGACGAGCAGATGATCTCAAAGCTAAAACCGCTCAATCCTTACGGCGATTCGAAGAATAATTTTGACAAATGGGCTGTTGCGCAGCAAGAAAAGCCCTCGCACTGGTACGGACTGAAGTTTTTTAATGTTTACGGCCCCAATGAGTATCACAAGGGCAGAATGGCTTCTGTGATTTTTCATGCTTACAATCAAATCAGCAAAACGGGCGGCATGAAACTATTTCGCTCGCACAACCCGCAGTATAAAGACGGCGAGCAACTCCGAGATTTTATCTATGTAAAAGATGTTGTCGCTGTCTGCCGTTTTTTGATGGATCAAAAGCCTAAATCAGGGCTTTACAACGTTGGCACAGGGCAGGCGCGCACCTTCCTCGATCTGACCAAAGCTACATTTGCCGCAATGGGTGTCCCTGAAAATATCAGCTTTGTAGATACGCCTGAAGACATCCGCGACAAGTACCAATACTTCACTCAAGCCGACATAGGCAAGCTGCGTCAGGCAGGCTACACACAGCCTTTCTACACGCTGGAAGCAGGCATAAACGAGTATGTCCGCGAATTTTTAATGAAAAACCGCTATTTTTAATTGATGACTCAACTGAAATAAATATGCCGACAGCACAAATCAACGGAACGGAAATCTATTATGAGATACACGGCAACAGCCCCGAAACAATTGTCTTTTCACACGGGCTGCTCTGGAGCGGCGAAATGTTTCGCGAGCAAGTACGCCACCTGAAAGATCGCTACACCTGCATCACCTACGACCATCGCGGACAAGGACGGAGCGCAGACAGCAAAGTGCCATTTGACATGGAAACACTCTACAATGATGCTGTGGCGCTTTTACTGCACCTGAAATGTACCCCTTGCCATTTTGCAGGGCTTTCTATGGGCGGATTTATTGCTATGCGCTTAGCCGCGCGCCGGCCAGACTTGCTTAAGAGTTGCATCCTAATGGAAACCTCTGCCGACGAAGAACCCAACAAGTTTAAATACACATTGCTCAATACGATTGTCAAATTATTTGGCGTATCAGCGGTATCCTCGCAGGTCATGCCGATTATGTTTGGGCAGTCTTTTATGAAAGATCCGCAACGGGCAGGGCTTCGCGCAGAGTGGACAGACCGCTTAGAAGCCAACCGCCGAAGCATTACCCGCTCAGTAGATGCAGTAATCGGCAGGCGTGGTGTTTTTGACGAGTTGAAGCGCATTCAGATGCCCGTACTGATTCTGGTAGGCGAGGAAGACGTGGCTACCGTACCAGAAAAGGCGGAACGCATCAAAAGTCAGATCCCCCATGCACAACTCTACCGCATTCCGGCCGCAGGACACACCTCGACCATAGAAGCGCCCGAAGAAGTAAATCGCTATCTGGATAAATTTCTGCAAAACCTCTGAAAAGCGTTCGCGTAAGAACTAAAACTTAAACTTTCTGCTTTATGTCTGCTATCATTGATTTTCTTATTTATTCAGTGGCAGTTTACATCACTGCGTTGATTGTTCCCGGTATCACAATCAAAGGCTGGGGCACAGCCCTCATTGTAGGTTTGCTGCTGATTCTGGCGCGCTACACAATCAAACCCATCCTTGTATTACTTACCCTGCCCGTAACTGTACTTACATTAGGACTTTTTTTGGTTGTTATTAACGCCCTGATTATCAAAATAGTAGCTGCTATCGTAAACGATTTCAAGGTAGAAGGCTTCCTACCGGCCGCGATTTACAGCGTCGTACTTTCTGTGGTTGCTGCTATTTTACAGTGGATCTTCTAAAGTTACTTTATTTGTGCGTACAGTGTTCTCCTAAGTCCAAGCTGTACGCACAAATCGTTTGCCCGACCGCCATTTTTTGCGTATCTTCGCAGGTAATTTTTATCTGAAAAAGGCATGTTGGAAACAACTCAGGCAACAGAAACCATTGCTAAATCACAGGCTAATTATTCAGCCGATAATATTCAGGTTTTAGAAGGCTTAGAAGCCGTTCGCAAACGTCCTGCCATGTATATTGGCGATATTGGTGTCAAAGGTTTACACCATTTAGTTTGGGAAGTAGTTGATAATTCTATTGACGAAGCCTTAGCAGGACATTGCGATACTATCCGCGTAACCATCCACCCCGATAATTCGATTTCGGTATTAGATAACGGACGCGGCATTCCTATTGATATTCACCCCAAAGAAGGACGATCGGCGCTGGAAGTAGTTATGACGGTACTTCATGCCGGTGGTAAATTTGATAAAGATTCTTACAAAGTATCCGGCGGTTTGCATGGTGTAGGCGTTTCCTGCGTGAATGCCCTTTCCAAATACTTGAAAGTCAATGTATATCGCGATGGTAAAATATTTGAACAAGAGTACGCCTACGGCAATCCTCTCTATCCCGTTAGAGAAGTAGGCACAACAGACATGAGGGGTACACGCGTACACTTTCTGCCCGATGATAGCATTTTCACGACGAAGGTTTACAAATACGAAACAATTGCTACCCGCCTGCGCGAGCTTTCATTCCTGAACTCGGGCATTCGCATTTTCCTTACAGACGAACGCGAAACCAACGAGGATGGCACTTTTCTTAGTGAAGAGTTCTACTCCGAACATGGACTGGTTGAGTTTCTCAAATACGTAGAGGGAACACGTCAGCAATTAATTCCTAACCCGATCTACATGGAAAGCGACAAAGGCGGCATTCCTGTGCAGGTAGCAATTACCTATAACACAGACTATGCCGAAAATATTTTTTCATACGTCAATAATATCAACACTTACGAAGGCGGTACCCACGTGACAGGTTTTCGCCGCGCTCTAACTCGAAGCATCAAAGGCTATGCAGATCGGAACGGGCTGTTAGAAAAAGCTAAAGTAGAAGTTACAGGCGACGACTTCCGCGAAGGTTTGAGTGCAATCATTTCTGTAAAGGTAGCCGAGCCTCAGTTTGAGGGACAAACTAAAACCAAATTAGGCAACTCAGAGGTTTCGGGTGCAGTAGATACCATCGTCGGCGAAATGATCACCCAGTATCTGGAAGAGCACCCCAAAGAAGCCAAAAACCTGATTGACAAGGTAATCAATGCTGCCCGCGCACGCGAGGCGGCGCGTAAGGCACGCGAAGCTGTTCAGCGCAAGAGTGTACTCGGCGGTACAGGGCTGCCGGGTAAATTGGCAGACTGCACCGAGCGCGACCCTGCCCTGTGCGAACTCTATCTGGTGGAAGGCGATTCGGCAGGTGGCTCGGCAAAACAAGGCCGCGACCGCAACTTTCAGGCAGTTCTCCCGCTGCGCGGAAAAATCCTCAATGTAGAAAAAGCTCAAGAGCATAAAATCTACGACAACGAGGAAATTAAGAATATAATTACTGCCTTAGGTATCAGTTTCGGCAAAGACGGCGACGAAAAGGCGCTGAATCTGGACAAACTGCGCTACCACAAAATCATCATTATGACCGATGCCGACATTGACGGTAGCCACATTCGCACCCTGATTTTGACGTTTTTCTTCCGCTACATGAAAGATCTGATTGATAAAGGGCATCTGTACATTGCCCAGCCGCCGCTTTATCTTGTAAAAAAAGGCAAGCAAGAAATATACTGTTGGACAGATGACCAACGCGATCGTGCCGTGCTGGAACTTGGCGGCGGTAAAACCGAAAACCTCAATATACAGCGCTACAAAGGTTTGGGCGAGATGAACCCCGAGCAATTATGGCAAACCACCATGAACCCTGAGCAACGTAGCCTCAAACGCGTAGATATAGAATCTGCTGCCGAATGCGATCATCTGTTCTCGATGCTCATGGGCGATGAGGTTGCGCCGCGCCGTGCCTTCATTGAGAAAAATGCCAAATATGCGCGCGTAGATGCTTAAACGCCGCAACTTCAGAGGTTATTTAAAAGTAAACCGGCATAGGATTGCCTTAACTGTAAAGCCCTAATTTAAAGATCTGTGGGCGACATCGGCAGAAAGCTATCCTATGCCTGTTGCGTCAAGCGGAAAAGGCTTGGCGAAGCCTTACAAGTGCAAAAAAAATTATTTAGCACTTCTCCCCCGCTTTTGCCGATGCAATCTTGGCTGATGTTTTTGCTTGCTATCGCACTCACTTTCAGAATATTAACCCAAGTACTTCTGTCAATTTCTTGTCTATGTCGCCTGAAAATGGTGCATACACAAGCACAGGTGCTTTGCGAGTAAGTTAAAGTCAATCGTTGCACGCGCAACCTACCATTCTGAAACGTAAAGTTACTAACGATTTCAGCCGTTGCACGTCGTTCCATTGTCCGCAGGTAAGAATAGTTGAAAAAATCCATTACACCTTGTTTGAAATTATGAAAACTTTTGTGCCAAAATGAATTAATTTTTTTTGAGCAGTTTCCAACGTTGCACGCCGCACCCGCCCTATCGGGTTGAGGTTAGGTGAATAAGGCGGCAGATACATCACTTGTACGTGAGGCTTTTTCCTGTATATACGCTTTGGGATGACGATTGACAACCCGCGCAAGTTCCTTTTGCTGTTCGGAAGTTAAACTGATATTTAGCTTCTCACTGATCAATTTGATAGTAAATATGCCAAATTTTCCTGTATATCAAAGAGCGTTTATTTCCTGAAGCCTAATCAGGCTATAGCTATTTGATCATCAAGAGATTAGCAAATCACAGACTAAAGTCCGTGTTATTTTTTGGACAGCCTCAAAATCTACGTGGTATATGATTCATTTTAGTCAAACTCACCCCAGCGCAACGTCTAACACCATCATCACTACAAAGCCCATAATAAAGCCCAGCGTGGCAATATCGGTGTGTTTGTCTAACTGCGTTTCCGGTATTACCTCTTCGACAACAACAAATATCATCGCTCCGGCAGCAAACGAGAGCGCATAGGGTAGGATGGGTGTAAAAAAAGTAACCGCAGTAGCGCCCAGTACACCTGCAACAGGCTCTACCAGCGCCGAGGATTGTCCATAGAGAAAACTTTTGCTGCGGCTCATGCCCATGCGGCGCAGTGGTATAGCAACGGCAATACCTTCGGGAAAATTTTGCAGTCCAATGCCAATAGTCAGCGTTACAGCACCCGAAATGCTGGCTTCGGGAATGCCCGCTGCAACGCCGCCAAACAAAACGCCTACCGCCAATCCTTCGGGGATATTGTGCAGCGTAATTGCCAGTACAAGCAGGGTTGTCTGCTGCCACGGCGATTTGATGCCTTCTGTATCCTTAAAGTTGATGTGCAGGTGGGGCAGTGTCTTATCTAATAGAAATAGAAAAAATGCGCCCGACAGAAAACTTACTGCTACGGGCAATACTTGCATAAACTTGCTGCCGCTCGATGCGCTCATGGCAATAGCAGGAGCAAGCAAACTCCAAAAACTTGCTGCAATCATTACCCCGCCTGTAAAGCCGAGCATTCCATCTAGCACAACGCGATTCATCTGCCGGAAAAAAAATACCAAAGATGCTCCCGCAGCCGTAACCAGCCATGTAAAAGAGGTAGCCAAAAAAGCAGCTTTTAAAGGGGACTGTTGCGACAAATAGGCAACCAGCGTATCGAACATATGAGCAGTTGATTACTCGCAAATGTAGTAAAAAACATTTATCGGGGCTTTTATTGTATCAATGGATACATATTTTCTGTTGGTAACTTCGTATATTGCCGTCAAACAAACACAACCGAAGATGGGTATTTTCAATTTCCTCAGTAAGCAATTTATTGATATTATTGAGTGGTTAGACAACAGCCGCGACACACTTGTATGGCGTTTTGACCATGCCAACAATGAAATCAAATACGGTGCAAAACTCATTGTGCGCGAGTCGCAAGCGGCGCTGTTCATCAACGAGGGACAGCTCGCCGATGTTTACATGCCGGGTACACACACGCTTACGACACAGAACATGCCGATCCTAAGTACCCTCAAAGGCTGGAAATATGGTTTTGAAAGCCCCTTCAAAGCGGAGGTGTATTTTGTTAATACAAAGGTTTTTGCCAACTGGAAGTGGGGAACGAAGAATCCCATCACGCTGCGCGATCCTGAAATTGGGCCGGTGCGCCTGCGTGCTTTTGGCAATTATTCCATTCGGGTAAGCGATCCTGCCAAATTCGTCAAGGAATTAGTAGGCACAAACAGCCAGTTTCGCGCCGAAGATGTTGCCGATAATCTCCGCAACATGATCGTTACCCGATTTACCGATATTATCGGCGAGGCCAAAATTCCAGTGTTGGACATGGCAGGTAATGTCAATGAATTTTCCAATTATATCAAAGAAAAAATCGCTCACGATTTTGACCAGTACGGCGTAGAGATAGTCAAAGTATTGGTAGAAAATATTTCCCTGCCGCCCGAAGTGGAGGCAATGCTCGACAAGCGCAGCAGCATGGGCATCTTGAGCAACTTAGATCAGTACACCAAATTTCAGGCTGCCAATGCCATTGAAAAAGCAGCAGATAATCCTTCGGGAGGTATGGGCGCAGGCATGGGAGTTGGAATGGGCTTTGGCTTGGGTAATCAGATGATGAATAATGTAGTCGGCAATACGGCGAATCCTACTCCGCCGCCGATTCCGCCAACACCGCCACCTGTGCAGTTCTTCGTAGCCGTCAACGGGCAACAGCAAGGCCCCTTCGATCTGAATCAGCTTACGCAAATGGCAGCAAGCGGACAATTTAACCGCGAGTCATTGGTCTGGATGCAGGGGATGAGCAACTGGACACAGGCAGGGCAGGTACAGGCGCTCGGCAGTGTGTTTGCAGCCATGCCACCACCGCTGCCACCGGTATAGCCATTACCAAAATCTCACATAAAAAAGAGGTTGTCTAAAAAGTAATATAGACTAAAGTTGTGCTACGTTCATCCTTTTTGGACAGCCTCTTTTCTCTATAATGATTTCAGCCATTCTTTGGCATGAGCCACATTATCGAAGTATTTGACCTGTACCACCTGTGCCTGATCTGTAATTGATTCGATGGACAGTCTGCCAAAAATATCTTCTGAAAGTACAATCGCATTGTATTGCAACCCTGCTGCGATAGCGCGTTTTGCCCAATCACTATTAGTCCACTCATGATCTTCTACTGAAATCACCTCGCTTTGGCTGGTATTCCCCAACATTTTGTTGGTGTCGTATCTTTCCAATAGTTCTATCGCCTTGTTGAGCAAAGCATGATAGTTAGTGCCTTCACAATAGCCTGTCAGTGTCACGCATACGCAGTCGGTTTGTTCATCGTAGTACACACTGCCATTTTCATTGTGAAAATCAGTAAAGGCAGAAGTCTTTTTTTCGTCGGGTTGCATTTTTTTGTTTGGGTTATCTAAAACGACTGAAAGACATTTTTTGTAGAGGTTTTTTTCGTAAAAATAATACTTAAATATGTGCAAAAGTTGATAGTTGGCAAGTTTATTTGCCCTGTTGCAGTTGCGCAATTTCCGTCAGATCTCTGGGCGGGTTGAGCCAAAGTGGCGCTTCGTTGCGGATATGCGAGCGAATAGGCTCGGGAATTTTTTCAAAATCATCTATCCGGTAACAAACTAATTGGATGATACCCTTTTTACCCTGCCCGAAAAACGGCGGCAAATCTCCATAGCGTACCCAGCTCAATTGAAAGCGATGTTCTAACTTTGTTTCTTTAGGAAAGTAGTAGAAGTCGTAATTTTCATAAGCCTCGTATTTGCCGCGCGGGGTATCCCAGTCTAAGAAAACAGGTGATGTAAATACGTAACTATCGCCCATTTTGCGGGCAAGGGTCTTGTAGCCGGGGCCCATCTTCGTGATGCGTTCTCCGCTCCCTTGCTCTACATAAGTAGCTACTCGATCGCCCTGTAACACATAGGTAATCTTCTGGTAGGGATATTCTATGTGATCAACCTTCTGACCGTTGTACTCTTTCAGTACCTGATTGGTCTGAGCATCGGTGTAAACAAAGATTTTGCGGTTCAGTTGGATGACACTGTCCTTTGTAACGCGAATCAGGTTAGCCGCATCAATGCCCTCCATGCGGCTGAGCAGTTTACCGTCGGGATAGGAGTAAACTTCTCCATAGCAATACCAATACACGGGTTTTTTGCCATCGCCGACGCGCATTTCTACGAACTTGTCGAAAATATCCTGATTGAAGGTGATGTTTTGCGCAAGTGTACTAAGTCCGAGCAGTACAATTGCCAGAGTAGATAAGCTGATTTTTTTCATCTTTTTAAGAGTTAATGGACTTGTTAATTATTTATTGAGTATTTGAATAATTTCCAATACAGCGCGTTCAGCAGATTGTGCTGCGCCTTCCATGCCTGTATGCGTCAGGCAGGTATGTTCGCCGGCAAACGAAATATTACCCACAGGTTTTATTATTTGCGGCAGCCAGCGGCTAATCTGGCCCGGTGCATACTGATGATAAGCGCCGCCGTTGAATGGATTATTTCCCCAAGAATTGATGTAGAGAATTTCCAGATTTCCTTTGGAAGCGGGTCGTATTCTGGCCATTTCAGACAAAACGAAGGAAGGCATATTTTCTTTGCTTAATTTGTCAAAATTAAGCGCATTATTACCCACCATCCAGCAGGTCAGGCGTTCTACTTCGCCTTTTTCGTTGTAGATAGCGAAAATACGTCCCAGCGCGCTGTCTGTCCACATAGCGGGAGGCATTTTATCCTGTTCCCAAAAGGGTGCTAAAGGGGACAGATGTACCTGCGAAATCGGTATGTAGGGCATCTGACGGATTGCTTCTCTGTGCAAATCGGTAAGCGGTAGTTCCAAGCTAATATTGCGAAGGGCAGGCAAAGGCAGGGTGCATATCAGGGCACGTGCTTTGTGCTTGCTGCCGTCTTGGCAATAAACCTCTACTCGATTATTTTTTTGCACAATGCGCTTAACTACTTTTCCCGTTTCGGGCGCATTTTTAAGTCGCTTACCGATTGCTTCGGGAAGTCTGCTGCTGCCGCCTGCGATACGTAGGGTAGTGGTGCTGCCGCCAATTGTGCGCAGACTCAGACTGCGCAATACATGTAAAGCAGAAGTACGGTGTACGTCATTAATATTGGCATTGGCATTAATGAGTCTGATAGCTTCATCTGAAGCGCCTTTTTGACGCAAAAAATCGGAATAAGGAATATCTAAATGATTAAAATTTCCGCTGTACCACTCTTCTAAGCTACCAAATGGTATATTTTTCATAGTATAATGACTTTCTAACAGGCTTGGTAGCATATTTTTCTCTTCTGCCGATAATAAATTATTCTCAGCTGACTGCCAATCTTTCACACTTGTTATCTTTCCATTGACAAACAGCGTTACTTCGCGGGCTTGTGGTGGTGATGGATGAGGAGGTATGATAGGTACATCAACTTTTTTTGCCAGGGCTAAAAAAGACTGATACCCGTTACCTACTTCAACACCTCCAACTTCGGGCTTACCGGGCAAGTTATCCAGCGTGTGCAGCCTCCCACCTAAGCGATTGTCAGCTTCCAACACGCGCACGGTATAGCCTTTTTCTTGCAAGATCAGCGCGGCATATAAACCGGATATGCCGCCGCCCAATACGATCACATCTGTACGACTATCTGCTATCCAGTTACCTATAAAGTCTGGAGCAAACAATAAGGCTGCACCCGATACGCTTAGTTGTCGAATAAACTCGCGTCTTCCTGTGTCGGATAGATTGAAATTTTTCATAAGCCAATCTCAAATTTCTTTAGATCTGTTTCTACTAATCTGTTAATCAGTTCTTTACCCTCAGGTGAGACGATAATGAATCGCGCAGATGCTTTTACGGGCCCAATGTTTTTGGCAAAATGATACACGTTGATGCTTTGTGCTTGTCTGCCGTCTGCAAAAGTCCAATGCGTGTTAAAATCTACGCGCAGGCACTTTAAGTATTGCTTGCCATTGCTAAGGATAACATCTTCAAAACCAGCAATTTTTTGGCTTAAAGTAAAAATGCCTTCGGTGATGCGTCCGTCGGTTTCGTATTTCTTGTAGGGCGTGCGTACAAGAAGGGTGTCTCCTTTGGCTTGGCGTGCAGCGAACCAGTAGAAAGGCTCTTGAAAAATTACTTTTGAGCGGTCATTAAATATTTCGCCGCTGTACAAAATGCCTTTCTTGCGGTCGTAGCGCAATATTTTAGCAGCATTAGTAGCGTCGTAATGCCATACCGTGCCTGCTGTTTCGCCTTGTTCGATGCGCGATATGTAATCGGGCTTATCGGGCGGGGGGGTATATGTCCAGCGGGTACCGGGCTTAAGCGGGTAGTAGTCAGCTATCCTGACCTTCTGAGCAGCAATGCCCAGAGGCAATAACAACAACAGCAGAAACAGGCGGAACTTTGTCATATCTCCCTGATTTATGGAAAGGTACAAAATTACTTTTAAAAAAGTAGTTAATGAGGTTAATTATTTTTAGAGACACAAAAAACCCGCCCAATTCAGTTGCTTAGGCGGGGTGTATTCGGGTGTTACTAACCTCTTACCACTTTGGCTTCCTTTAAGGGGGGCGTTTGCTGGGCATACGTAGGACAGGTCTTGTAAGCGCATGAAGCCATAAAAGTTACAGCCAGAAGCGCGCAGGCGATTAATCCTTTGGTTTTCATAAGCGTGATTTTTGGGAGTGTATGTTCAAATATAGTTCCAATCTTAATGTAAAAGCAAGTTGCAGCCGCGAATATCGCTGTTATCATAACGCCCCAGCACGCGAAATGTTGTATCTGAGACTTTCTGACCTATATCTTGCGTTTCTACAAAGCAACAGGAGTCTATGTTTGCCAGATCAATAATATTAATGCCTCCTGTTTCGCGCTCGGCAGGCGAGAAAGGATCGTTCAGGTCGCGGAGCAGTACGCGCACTTGCGGTGGTGTTTGGAAAACATCCGAATTGATGGCGTAGCATTGCGAAAGCAGCTCCGTCATCCCGTACTCTGAGTGAATGCGGCAACCGAATGCACGTTGCAATACCTCGTGTACCTCTTGGCGAACCATCTCGCGGCGGCGACCTTTCATTCCGCCCGTTTCCATCACGATCAGTTCGGGGAGTTGCATGGGAAACTGTTCGGCAAAATCGAGCAGCGCATAGGTTACGCCGAGCAGAATGATTTTCTTGCCGCTGCCGTAAGTCTGCCGGATCATTGCTGCCAGTTTCTCGAAGTTGTGCAGGAAGAAGCCCGAAGGTTGTGCCGTTTGTTGCATGAAGTCTTCTGCCATAAATACCAGCGACGAATTGCCTTTTTCCAAATAAGAAGGCAACAGCGCAAACAAGTGATAATTGCTAAGGCTTCCGTAGAAATATTCAAAAATGCGGCGGGCATTGGCACTATAGAAAGCCTTGTCTGCTACATAGTGGCGACTGTTGATGCTGCCTGTTGTCCCGCTGCTTTCAAAAATTACCTCAGCCGCCTGTCCACTGCTGCTAATGAGATGGTATTTGAAAAAACTGATTGGCATGAAAGGTATCTGACTGATAGTTTGAATATTAGCAGGTTTTATCCGAAGTGCAGCAAGGTACTCGGCATAGGTGCGGCAGTGTGTTGCCTGATAGTGAAATGCCTCCATAGCTGCTGTTTCAAAATCATTTGTACTGATATGTTGCAGCCTTGTTTTAAATCTTTGCGTAAATTGCATAGTAAACGAGCTATTAAACCCAAAAATACTCCATGCTGCTAAGAACCATTCTCTGTGCCTATATTTGTCTTTTGGCACTGATGCTGACATCTTGCTTTAGAGAGCCTGATTATTCTATTGTACCCGAGATCGGATTTAAAGAAATTACGGTTAATCCTGCTAGATTTCCGCAGACAGATTCTATCGCAATTATTATCACCTACAAAGACGGCGATGGAGACTTAGGTCTTGGAGATCAGGATATTGATCCGCCGTTCAACATCACTAATCCAGATGGGACACCAAACCGCTTTTTTTATAATTATTTTATCACAATTGCTAAAAAAGAGCAGGGGCGCTTTATTCCCGTTGTATTTACTGATCCCAACGTAACACTAAACGCCCGTTTCCCGCGCCTTAATAATTTGAATACGCGAACAGCCATTGAAGGCACACTGCGCTACAGTTTCAATTTTTTCTATGCATTTTCAGAAGCCTACAACCCACGTATCAGGCGCGGCGATACCGTGCGTTTTGAAATTCAGATAGCCGACAGACAAAAGCACCTGAGTAATATTGTACAAACCGACGAAATTGTAATCGGACAAGTTAGATAAATATTCCAATTAATCATTTGTCATCTATTGGCGTTTGTGCATTTTCACATTAGATTTGTCTAATTATTGTGTGCAAACTCGTTTTGGATTTACCCACTATGGAAGATTTTAATAGGATCATTGAATCGCTGAGTGTTCGCTTCATTCGCTGTAGGCACTTAGATATTTTACACCCCGTTACGGTTAATAATGCTTACGACGTTGAAAATACATTAATTGTAGTTGGAGATGATTCAACTGTAACGCTTGAAACAACAGCTGAAACGATTCACACGGGCGATATGCTGTTCATTCCTGCCGGACGGCCTTGTCATTTAACGTTTGGTATACGCGAGCGTGCTATACAGATTGGCAACGAAGAGTTTATTAACAATCGCGAACATTATTTTCGCAAGCATGTACCTAAAGAAGAGCTAAAAAACGGCAATAAATTTCAAAACTACTTTCACATCAACTTTGAAGTAAAAGTTTTTGACTCTGTCAGTTTTTTTACCTCATTAGACATTCCTCCTTTTGTCATCAGAGGCAACTCGCGTTTGCTACAAATTACAAAAGAGATTATGCGGGAAAGCGAGTCTAATATTGCCGGCAGGGAGCGAGTAATCCAGTTGCAAACCGATCTGCTCGTAGTGGAAATTATCCGACATATCCTAGCAAGTCATCAGTTCATCGAAAAGCTGGCGACTAACAATACCTATTTCCGCGACCCGCGATTGATAGATATTTTTACCTTTATTAAAAATAATCTTAACGGCGATTTGTCTAACCGCGTCTTAGCCCGGGTTGCTAACGTGTCCGAAGACTATGTAGGTCAATACTTTAAGATGCTTACCGGCATTAATCCACAGGATTATATCGAGTACCAGCGCATGGAGATGGCAGTTAATCTGTTGCGAACCACCAAAAAGAGCATCCGCGCGATTGGCAACGAGGTGGGCTATAAAGACACAGCGTATTTCTGCCGCCGGTTCAAGATGATGTTTGGCATTCCGGCAGGCAAGATGCGCCGCCGCGAAAGTTTAATGAACCTGTGAGTTTATGCAAAGAATCATAATGGTAAAATATATCGGCATATCTCTGTTGCTGACGATATTATTAGGCGGTTTTTTGGCCTGTCAGTCTATCCGCCAGATGCGCAATTTTGCACAGTGCGCCTTTCGTCTGCAAGATTTGAACCAGTTTACTGCTGCCGGAATTGATTTCTCCGGCAAGCGCAGTATTACAGATTTTGGCTTGGCAGATGCCGCACGGCTGACTTCGGCATTGAGCGGGAACAATCCTTTTATCTTCAGCTTTATAGCAAACGTAGAGGTGAGGAATCCGAACCCGGAGCCTGCCTCGCTGACACAGATGGACTGGATTTTGGCTATTGATGGCAGGGAGGTTCTGAATGGGGCAGTGAACAATCGGGTTCAAGTAGCCCCCAACGGCGGACTGGCAACTGTGCCCGTATCGGTCAATTTGGACTTGCGGCGGGTATTTGCCGATCAGGGACGCGACGCGCTGCTGGGCTTTGCCTTCGACACAGCCGTTAGTGGCAACAACAGTACCCGACTTGCATTCAAGGTAAGACCCTACATGAATATTGCAGGATTGATAATACCCTATCCCGGCTACATTACTATAAAAAAGGATTTTTGAAGCGGCGTTAGATCAGCGTTAGCTTCTTGTTAATTTCCATCGCCATTGCTTCTTGGCGCAGTTCCTTTTTGAGGGATTTTACGTATTCGATTACTTCGTCCAGATGGCGATTCATGTCGTGGTGCGTAACGTAGGTATAGACTACGTAAACTGTTTCTCCGACAAGCCCCGCCTGTTCGCTATTCCAGACTCCGTCTGCCTGTTTGCTGGTTGCGCCGCCAAAGCGCTCGGCAAGAAAATTGAGCGTACGCTCTACATACGGCCGAGCATCTATTGCCTTATTTACATCTATTGTTGTGGGAATGAATATGCCAATATTGTTATTGCGTTCTAATCGGTCAATCAGCATTTCAAAAACATTGTGTAGGACAACCGGCACAGGCAATTTTTTGTGTAGCCCTTCTTTTAGCGATGGAAAGTCTGGAATAAAAGGAATGTAAAAGTCAATGCCTGCATCAGCGGGGTAGTGCTGCAACTCTTCGTTGGTGCTATTGACCAGCGTAAATACTTGTACCTCGTCGCGGCGGATGTGTTTGCGCAGCATTTGCTGTACTTTGGTCAGTAGCGGATCTTTGACCTTATCAGGTGGCGTAAGTAGGATAATTTGCTTCACATAATCAAGCAGCATGACAATGTCCTGATCCAGATTGCCGTCTGCATCTTCGTCTAACGACTCGTTCAGTGTAATAACTACATTTTCGTATTCGGTAATAATGTTGTCGAGCATGAAAGTAGTTTTGACAATGTCGGGCAGCGAGGGGTCGTCCATAGAGATCAGGAAGTCGCAGCCCTGTTTGTTTTTGTACAATTTGGTGCGTTTCTCAAGCCCTAGATCTGCGATGAGTTTCTGTGGAATAGGGTATTCGGTATAAACGGTGCGGGCATTGGTTTTCTCTGCCAATGCGTTGGCAAGCATTACGCCGATACTGGTTGCACCCTGTCCTTCAAAGATATTGATAATCAGTATCATACGTGCCTTTGCTGAACGTGCCATGCGGCGGTTGGCATCTATCAGGTAGCGTCCAAGCATTTTAGCCAGTTCAATGGCAACGATTGGATACTGGTGCAGTATTTCCATAAAATGGTCGCGTTTGATCACGCGGACATCTACGTCAGTAATGGCGCGAACTGTTGCCGAACGCGGCTGATTTTCTAAAATCCCTACCTCGCCAAAGGTGTTGCCGGGCATCAGATAAGCCAGCGTTTGTGCCTGATGGTTTGCCCCCATGCGCTGGATGGCTACAATGCCGTTGGTAACTACATATAGGCTATCGCTCGGATCGCCCTGCCAAACAATGGTTTCATCGGGGAAAAATTGTCTTAGCTTGGTTCTAGCCGCTACCGTTTGCAGAATGTCCTTGGGCAGGTGCTTAAAAAGTGCCGACTGGCGCAAAGCTGCAATGGCATGATTGTTCGTTTGCATAGGGTAAGTAAGTTAGGTAGGCTAAATTATACAAAATGTTATGATCGGAAAATCTTAAAAACTCGCATCCAAACAAAAAGCCATCTCACTTGAGATGGCTGACAGATAAAATTTCCTGAGACACAACTCCGCTTACCTCGTGGGGTTGATTCTTTCAACGTTGGCTTTTTGCTGTGTACCTTGGCGGTAACATGCCACAAAAATGAGCATTGCTCCAATGCAAATGAGTAGAAGTAGCTTTTTCATCATTTTTCCTAATTATGTAATTTGTCAGCAGATTGAAAAATGCCACACGAAGATAAGGAATTTTTTGAGATTTGCAACTATTTTTGCCTGAAAAACAGGCGGATAGGCACACCTTCTAGGTCGAAATGTTGCCGCATTTTATTCTCCAAATATCGCTGATACGACTCCTGAATGTATTGTGGAAGGTTACAATAGAACGCAAAAGTAGGGCACTTGGCTGGAAACTGCGTAATGTATTTGATCTTGATGAATTTGCCTTTGACAGCCGGCGGCGGATAGTTCTCTATTTCTTTGAGCATCACATCATTAAGCTGCGAGGTGGCAATCTTCTTGAACTTGTTGTGATAGACCTTTACTGCTTTCTCCATTGTCTGGAATATTCGCTGCTTGTTGATGACAGAGGTAAACAGAATTGGCATATAGTCAATAGGGGCAAGTCGCTTGCGAATATTATCTTCGATCTGTTTGGCAGTTTTACTGTCTTTTTCTACCATGTCCCATTTATTTACCATTAGTACGATGCCTTTGTTGTAGCGATGAGCCAGCGATATGATGCTGACATCCTGCGATTCCAAGCCGCGGGTAGCATCTACAATAACGATACATACGTCCGAGTCTTCCAGTGAGCGAATAGAACGCAGCGTTGAGTAAAACTCGATATTGTCTTTGATCTTTGATTTGCGGCGCAGGCCGGCTGTATCCGTAATAACAAAGTCCTGCCCAAAAAGTTGGTAGCGGGTATCAATGCTGTCGCGAGTAGTACCTGCCAGATCGGTAACAATGCTGCGCTGCTGCCCCAATAGCGCATTTAGGAATGAGGATTTACCCACATTTGGACGACCCAAAATAGCAAAGCGCGGCAAACCGGCATTGGGGTCTTCTTCTTGTTCTTCGACGAAGTGCGAAGTAACTGCATCTAACAGATCGCCTGTTCCCGAGCCGTTGATTGCCGAGATAGGATAGACATTGTCGAAACCAAGTGCATAAAACTCACCTATGTAGTTCATTTTCAGGGGAGTATCCGCTTTATTGACCACTACGTACACAGGCTTGTCGGTGCGGCGAATAACATTGGCGAAATCTTTATCCAGATCTGTAACGCCTGCATCTAAATCAACCACGAAGATGATCACGGATGCCTCTTGGATGGCAATTTCTACCTGTTCGCGGATGGCACCCTCAAAAATATCGTCCGAGCCATGTACATAGCCGCCCGTATCTACAACTGTAAAAAATTTATTGCCCCATTGTGCTTGCCCGTAGTGGCGATCGCGGGTCACGCCGCTTTCGTTGTCCATAATGGCCTTTCTGGACTCAATCAGCCGGTTGAAAAGGGTAGATTTGCCTACATTTGGTCTGCCTGTAATGGCGACGATATTTGCCATGATTCTTATGATTTAAAATTATGCCCGCATAAGCAGATTGTCGCGAATTTTTACATGATGTTTCTTTTCTGATTGGAAAACAATCAAGAAAACCGCGTTATTCTGTGTTATCTGCCTGTATCCGTGTGCTATCTGAATTTTTGAGATGAATCACGCGCGTTGGCAGGGCTTCACCTATCACAAAGCGGGCGCGAAGTTACGGAAAAAAATTGAGATCGCCTACTGTGCCTGATCGAACCACCACGGCGAGGGGACAGGCTGCTGTTTGATTAAGAATACTTTTTGGCGCATGAAACGCTTGATTGCCGAAGGGCCCATGCGCGTACCGCCAATTCCTGACATTTTGAAAGAGTTTTTTTCGCCTTCGTGTACAACTGCAGTGAGCGCTGAGTCGTTGATGCTAATAGCCCCGCCCTTAATACGTCTGCCGATGGCTATTGCCTCCTCGTTGGTGCCTGCAAAGACTGCACCGCTCAAGCCGAAAACTGTGCTATTGGCTTTGGCGATAGCATCTTCAATGCCGTGAAAAGGCATAACAGGCATCAGCGGGCCAAAGGTTTCTTCGCTCATCACTTTCATATCGGCTGTAACATTCGTCAAAACGGTGGGGAAACACCAACTACCACCTCCGATATTTTCTACATGACCGGCACCGGTCAGGATGTTTGCCCCTTTTTCCTTTGCATCGCGTAGGTGTTCGTTGATAATCTCAACTTGCTTGTCGGAGATAATCGGACCAATTTGCCCACTTTCGTAATCGGGATAAGCAAACCGCAACTGCTTAGTTTTCTGCACCAAAAGCTCTACAAAGCGATCAAACACACTGTCTTCCACATAGATGCGCTCGATGGATAGGCAGGATTGCCCCGCATTGACCACCGACCCCCAGAGCAGTGAAGAAGTAGCCTGATCCAGATCGGCGGTTGCTGTAACAATTGCAGGATCTTTGCCGCCCAGCTCCAAAAATACAGGTTTGAAGTGGCGGGCTGCTGATTCGTACACCTTCAGCCCGGTGGCAACGCTTCCCGTAAAGCATATAATGTCAGTGAGTTCGACTAACTGTGCGCCTGTTGCTCCTGCGCCCTCAATGTATAACAGCACATCGGCAAGTTGAGGAACTTGTGCGATAGATGCCATCATCGGCTTGATAAATCGCGGCGTTACCTCGCTGGGCTTAACGATGACTGCACAGCCTGCCAATAACGCGGGAATAGTGTCTATCAGCGAAAGCAGCAATGGAAAGTTCCAAGGGCTGATGACACCCACCAACTGGTAGGGTTCCAGATCCTGTTCAATTCCGATGAAGGGCATACTACTCTGTTTCTCAACTTTTTGGCTTAAAAAATCAGTGGCAATGTCGCACCATCGGTCAATAGATGAAGCAATCAGTTGTGCTTCCAACACCGACTCAGACTTGCGCCCTGTATCGGCGGCAAGTGCATCTATTAGTTGGGGCAGCATAGCTTGCGACGCGGCTTTCCATTGCTGCATTGCGGCTACTCTTCCCGCTACTCCTATTGCCTGCCACCGCGATTGTGCGTCGCGCATCTTTTGGCAAATAGCAGCAAGTTGTTCTTTATCAGGTGGAAAGATCTGATAGTCGTATTGCCCATTTCTGGGATTGCGAACCAATAGGGGCTGAGTCATAGCTTTTGGGTTTCTAAAAAATTTTCCTAAAATACATCATAATGATGATACAAGTCATCATTCCTGAATAAAGCACATCATAGCTTTGTAGTCAAAAAGAGGGATAGCATACACAGAAAAATCCAAGTGGCGCTGGAAACGATTTTTAACGTGAAGCATTTTTTGCGCCAAAGCCCCGATACGAGTTATCGGGGTTTTTATTTTAACTGCCTGCCCGTCAATTTGTTCGCCTTATACAAAATAAAAAACAGGATTAGTGCTTTGCTTTGTAATCAGCAATGGAAGCGCTTGCGGCAGTTGCGGGCGCAGATAATCGTACAGTAGCTCTGTCGTACAAATTTCGCTTTCGTAGTGTCCAATGTCTGCAATTACAATTTTATTGTCCGCATCAAAAAACTGATGGTATTTGTAATCTGCGGTAACAAAAAAATCAGCGCCTGCACCTATCGCATGGTCGAGTAGGAAGCTGCCCGAACCGCCACAAGCCGCTATGCGGCGCACAGGCTTGTCCAATAGCCGCGTATGGCGAATACAGGGCGTGTGGAATGTGTTTTTTAACAGCGTCAAAAACGCTGTTGCCGCCATTGCCTCAGGAAGTTCGCCAATGATTCCCGCACCTGTTTCCGGATTTTCGTTGGCTAAATTATAGATGTCAAAGGCAACTTCTTCGTAAGGATGTGCCGCCCGCATGGCTGCAATGATTTTGCCTTGCAGATGCGTTGGGAAGATGGCTTCCAAGCGGTCTTCGGCGACGCGTTCCAACTGGTTGGCTTGTCCGATGAAAGGATTGGCTTTGTCATTGGGTTTGAAGGTGCCCTCGCCGCGCAGCGTGAAGGTGCAGTGGCTGTAGTTACCGATTTGCCCTGCGCCTGCCGCAGCTATCGCATCGCGCACCGCGTCTGTATGCGACAATGGTACGAAAACCGATAATTTTTGAAGATTGCCACGCTTAGGTGCCAGTATTTGCTGATTTTTCAAGCCTATTTTATTGGCTATCTGCTGGTTAACACCTTGCCGCACATTATCCAAATTGGTATGGATGGCATAAATGGCAACATCGCTTTTGATAGCTTTGATAATGGTGCGTTCGACGTAGCTGCGCCCGTTGATTTTTTTCAACCCTGAAAATATGATCGGATGATGGGCTACAATCAGGTTACAATTGTTTTGGATAGCTTCCTCCACAATCTCCTCAGTGGCGTCCAGACTGATGAGAACGCCTCTGAGCGCGTCCTGCTCGCTGCCAACAATCAGCCCGGCATTGTCGTAAGATTCTTGCAAGGCAGTAGGCGCAAGTGTTGCCAACAGCCGCGCAACATGTCCGATAGTAGTTGTTTGCATGAACTTGAACTTATGTTTTGTCAACATGGAAAGTTATACCATCCGCACAAATTTTTTTCTTTCGCGCGGCAACCTTTCCCGAAAAAGCTCCTCTATACAAGCAAACAAACCTAAGAAAAGCCATGAAAACTATGATCAGATATGCAACAGCACTCATCGTCATGCTGGCGGTAGCGATTCAGTCGCCTGCGATTTTTGCACAAAGCAGCCTTTCACAGGCAGGAAAAATCTGGTACGACGATGGATTTTTGTATGTCAATATCATTAACGAGGGCGTACTTGTCATCAATAACTTTGACCCCAAAGCTCCGCGCAAAGTTGGATTTATACAAATTCCCGGCAATGTGGATATGGCCATTCGAGGCAATATCATGTATGCCAACGCGCATCAGGATCTGGTTGCATTAGACATTTCCGATTTGAACGCGATCAAAGAAACACGACGCATACCCGCCGTATTTACGCATCGTCCGCGCCCTTCAGCATGGGATAACAACAATACAATTGCATGGCGCACGGGGAACGACCTGCAAAGCATCATCCGCAATGCTTTCAGTTTCAGTGGCTTTGGGCTGATGGGCAGTACTATCGGCGGCATGATGGGTACCACCTTTGGTATGAGCAGCAATCCCCTGATGATGAGCGCTGCTCCAACTGCCAAAGCGCCTGCCAATCGTCCTGCCGGCGGTGGCAAAGGTGGTTCGATGGCCTGCTTCGTACTGATGGATAACTTTCTGTATGCTATTGATTCGCGCAATCTGCTGGTATTCTCTATCAAAAATACAGCTGCCCCCGAACTGCTCGGTCAGAAAATACCCGTTAATAGCGATATTGAAACGCTGTTTGGCTACGAGAACCGTTTGTTTGTAGGTTCACAAACGGGCATGTATATTTTCAATGCGACAGAGCGCACCCGCCCGCAATTGGAAGGAACTTATCGCCATGTGCGAAGCTGCGATCCGGTGGTAGTGGAAGGCAACTTTGCCTATGTAACCCTGCGCAATGGAACGGACTGCGGCGGTAACGTCAATCAGTTAGACGTAATTGACATTAGCAATCCTTCGCGTCCGCAAAAGGTGCGCACCTATGCTATGACCAATCCTCACGGGCTGGGCATAGACAACGGGCTGCTGTTCGTTTGCGACGGCCGCGACGGGCTGAAAGCCTTCGACGCAAGCAATCCACGCAGTTTACAGCAGGTAGCACACTTCCGCAATATTCAGACCTATGATGTTATTCCAGACACCGATCGGAAGATTCTGATGATGGTTGGAGGCAATAAAATCACTCAGTACGACTACCACGACCCATTCAAACTTTCCGAGCTGAGCGTACTTGACCTGAGCAGCATAACCGACATAGAGACAATCAACCGTTAAGAATATTTTCAGCCAACCTTAGTTTTTGGGTAGAATACTGCAAACTTTCCTACTGCTTTGTGGCAGGAAAGTTTTTGTTTTTTTCAAAATCAATTCATTAGTTTACGGGTCAAAGTACTTCGGAGGTTGCTAATGATTTTTAACGACAAACTGAATGCAGATAATACCGTTGCAAAGGGAAATATTCTGATCGCTGAACCGTTTTTGCCTGATGGCAATTTCGAGCGAACAGTAATCCTGCTTTGCGAGCACAACGAAGAAAACGGCTCATTTGGTTTGATATTGAACAAACCTACTTCACTTGCTGTAAGCGAAGCTACTGATA
The DNA here is from genome assembly GCF_053489755.1 of Rhodoflexus sp. Classification (NCBI taxonomy): domain Bacteria; kingdom Pseudomonadati; phylum Bacteroidota; class Cytophagia; order Cytophagales; family Thermoflexibacteraceae; genus Rhodoflexus; species Rhodoflexus sp. Next base: position 25,818 of record NZ_JBRCHD010000009.1, on the reverse strand, counting down.
TGTTTGATATTGATCAAAAAATATACATCGGCGGGCCTGTAGAGCAAAATACCTTACATTTCATCCATACTTTTCCTGATCTTAAAGGCTGCATACCTGTCAAAGACGGTATTTACTGGGGCGGAGACATCGAGCAATTGAGTCATTACAGTAATTTACGCCAACTAAATCCATCGAATTGCAGATTTTTTGTAGGCTATAGTGGTTGGGCAGCTCGTCAGTTAGATGGGGAAATTAACCAGAACTCATGGATTATCTACCGCGAGTCTATCGGGGCGCTATTTGACTGGCCCACAGATCGGATGTGGCAAAGCATACTTAAAAACATGGGGGGAAAATACAAGGCCTATTCAAATTTTCCCGAAGACCCGCGTTTGAATTAACGCGAAATTGCTACCTTTGCAAGGTATGCAGTCTCTGTAATTTGAAGCATGATTGATCCAACTGAAAATCGCAACGAAGCCTCTGAGCTTAATCAAGAATCGTTAGTCCCCGTATCTTCTTCGGAAGAGAACCATTTGCCAGCCGATGAAACAACCACGCATGATGAGCACATCGCTGAAGATGATGACCATGATTTGGATATCATTGGCGAGCAAGATTTTTCTCAATACACCAAAGAGCAACTTGTAGAAGCCTCTGCCAAACTCTTTGCCGAGAGTAACTTCAAAAAAGTTGATGAGCTACTGCGCTTGATGAAGGCAGAGGTAGATCGCATCAACAAGGAAGAACGGGAAGAAGCCTTGCAGAAGTTTTTGGCAGCCGGTGGCGAAAAAGATGCCTTTGAGTATAAGTCTGATGCGCAAATTGAAAAGTTTTATGCCAATTATAAAGCGCTCAAAGACAGAAAGGCAAAATATTACAACGAGTTGGAGAAACGTCGTCAGAAAAATTACGACGATAAACAGGCAATCTTGCAGGAAATCAAAACACTGGTAGAAGGTGGGGACACAGGAAAAGGCAGTTTTGAAAAATTGAAAGAGTTGCAGCAAAAATGGAAAGAGATTGGCCCCGTACCACCCCAGCAGGCAGACGTATTGTATAGTACATATGATGCTTTGTTGGATCGCTTCTACAGCCAGAAAAGCATCGAGATTGAACTCATCGAGTTGGATCGTCGCAAAAATTTGGCAGCCAAGCAAGAGATCTGCGAAAGAGCAGAGGCGCTTGCTACAAGTGAAAATATCAATGCAGCAATTTCTGCACTGAACAAACTCAAAGAAGAATATAAGTCGGTAGGTCCTGTGCCAAAAGACCAGCAGGAGGCTATATGGCAGCGTTTCAAAGCAGCTGCAGATGTAATATACGAGCGCAAGCGCAAGTTTGCCGATGAAATGCGCCGCATTCTCGAAGAGAACATGAAGGCAAAGCGGGAACTGTGCGTAAAAATAGAACCCTACGCAGAGTTCAATTCCGACCGAATCACAGAGTGGAACGCCAAGACCAAAGAGATCATGGCAATTCAAGCCGAGTGGGAGAAAATCGGTCCAGCCCCTAAGGAAGTCGCCAAAGATATCAACAAGCAGTTCTGGAGCAACTTCAAGCAGTTTTTTGCTGCTAAAGGTCGCTTCTTTGATCAGTTAGAAAAGTCTCGCCAAGATAACCTGAGCCAAAAAGTGGAACTTTGCCTGCAAGCCGAAGCCCTGAAAGAAAGTACTGATTGGGATGGTGCTACAGCTGCCCTGAAAAAACTACAGGAACAGTGGAAAAAAGTAGGTGCGGTGCCAGAGTCGCAGCGCGAAGCAATTTATCAGCGCTTCAAAGCTGCCTGCGATTATTTCTTTGAACGTAAACGAAACCGATCTCAAGCACAGGATAAAGAATTTGACAACAATCTGGCAAAAAAACGCGCTATCTGTGAACAAATAGAAGCGCTGGCAGCAGCTAAAGAAACAGATCTGGCCAAGTTAGAAGAACTGCACAAGGCCTTTCTGGCAGTTGGTTTTGTACCGCGCAACCAGATTGAAAAAATTGCTGACCGCTTAGATAACGCTATTTCTGCTTTCCTGAAAAACTTAAACAAGTCTGAAGAGGAGCGCGAAAAAATCAGATTCCAGTTGCAAATACAATCTTTGGAAGGAAACCCCGATGCAGGCAGAATTATTGCAAAGCAAGAGCAAACGCTGCGCAAGAAAATTGCAGCTATGGAAAATGACATTTCTCTTTGGAAAAACAACCTCGACTTCTTTGCCAATTCCAAAACAGCCGACAAACTGCGCAGCGAGTTCCAACTCAAAATTCATGCTGCCGAAGAGCGTTTGGAAAAGTTGCGTTCCCAGTTGAGGGCCTTAGTAAACACTGTCAATAAAAGTAAACAACAATCTTAAATATCCGGCAAACAATGGAAACTCTTCTGGCAGACAACATATTAGAGACAATTCAGCGCAAAAATGCCGCCGACTTGTTCGAACATCCGGATTTTTACGGCGTAGATGATTTGCTGACACCTGAGCAGCGCATGATTCGCCAGAGTGTGCGCGATTTTGTCAAGCGCGAAATCAGTCCAATTATTGAGGACTGTGCTCAGCGAAATATTTTCCCTTCATTCATTGTGCCTAAGTTTGGTGAGATTGGCGCTTTTGGCCCTACGATCCCTGTAGAGTACGGCGGCGGAGGCTTGGACTATATCTCTTACGGCATTATCATGCAGGAAATTGAGCGCGGCGACTCCGGTATGCGCTCTACCGCTTCTGTACAAGGTTCGCTCGTCATGTATCCAATCTATAAATTCGGCACCGAAGAGCAGCGCAGGAAGTATCTGCCTAAATTGGCTTCTGGTGAATATCTCGGCTGCTTCGGATTGACTGAACCCGATCATGGATCTAATCCTTCGGGCATGACGACCAATTTTAAAGACATGGGCGACTATTACCTGCTCAATGGCGCAAAAATGTGGATCAGCAATGCGCCTGAGGCGGATATAGCCATTGTTTGGGCTAAAAATGAGGCAGGCAGGATACACGGATTGATCGTTGAGCGCGGTATGGAAGGCTTTAGCACGCCTGTTACACACGGAAAGTGGAGTCTCAGAGCCAGCATCACCGGTGAGTTGGTATTCGACAACGTAAAAGTTCCCAAAGAAAACCTCCTGCCCAATAAGAGTGGTTTAGGTGCGCCAATGATGTGCTTAGATTCGGCTCGCTATGGTATCGCATGGGGCGCTATCGGCGCTGCGATGGACTGCTACGATACTGCGCGTCGCTATGCAATGGAGCGCATCCAGTTTGGTAAGCCGATCGCATCTTTTCAGTTGGTACAAAAAAAATTAGCTGAAATGCTAACCGAAATCACTAAAGCGCAGCTGGTAGCATGGCGATTGGGTGTTTTGATGAACGAAGGCAAAGCAACTACTGCACAGATTTCGCTTGCTAAGCGCAACAACGTAGCTATGGCGCTTGAGGTTGCCCGCGAGTCTCGCCAAATTTTAGGCGGTATGGGTATCACTGGCGAGTATAGCATCATGCGTCATATGATGAATCTCGAATCTGTTGTTACTTACGAGGGCACGCACGACATTCACCTGCTCATTTTGGGCAAAGAAATTACAGGAATTCCTGCCTTTGTCTGATCTTGCGTGTTAATCAACATGAGTTAAAACCCATCCCTGAGGGCTTTTGCCCTTAGGGATTTTTTATACAAAATAAAATTGTTGCAGGCAGTTGATTTCAGAGATGCGGCCTACTGGAGCAGTGCCGAGGCAGATATACGGGAAAAATTACTGTTTTTCCGTGAAATGCTGCGTGCTTGTCTGCACCCTTCGCTGACCAATCGCATCGCAGGAGATATTTTGCAGACCATGCAGGAAGCACTGTCAGCAGGTAAAAATACTCTACAGCAAACACCCCTATTTGCAGATGCAGCCGGGCTATTATCGGTTTCACAAGGCGGCACATGCGATGCTGTGAGTGAAGCAGAACGCCTATCATTGCCATTCCAGACACAGTCGGATGCTTTGCTTATCAATACGCTGCCTATCAAAGATGCTAAGTCGGTAAATATTATATGCACATCAGTAGCTGATTATATACAGGTCGCAAGTAAATTATCGGCATCAGAGATAAAAAATATTGGATTAGCAGATGTGGCTGCTTCGCCTTTGTTCCTATATGAACTTACGCAGCCCGATTTGTTTCACGCAATGGCAGCTAATGAGAAGTTGGTGCGGCAAATTGCTTCCCGAAAATATGCGCAGGTTATTGCAGAACTGCCGCGCAAAAAGCACTTGTCCGGACACCATTACACAGGACGTAACTTTCTGGCAACATGGTTTCAGTCTATAGAGCGGCTGATTCATCTGGAGGGATCAATCGTTCTGATAGCCGATGATAGACTATTGACGCACGTAAAGTTCCAACCACTGCGGATTTATCTTGCAGCGCGTTTTAGGACTTTACAGGTTTACAGAATCAATCGAGGTGGTAAAATTGCCATATTTTGTTCGTATAAAGGTGATTTCAGAAACTTTTATTGTCATTTTTATGCAAGTACTGAAAGTTTAATTGTTACATCGGGAGGGGAATGGCTTGCTGCTTCCGAGCAGGCCTTTTTTGAAGGTATGCCGCTTGTTGAGGTGCTGAATTGTAATTACAAGCTGCAAAAGTCTGATGATCAGCTTCTTATGAGCTTTGATCTACATGAGTATGATTGGGAAGCAACTGTTACAGATATGGCTTTACAGTATTTTAAGGCACATTACAAATTTGAAGAGCGCTACGAACAGGAGCAGGCAAGGCTTGTAGAAGCAGCACAGGGTTTGACCAATATAGACGATTTATTACAGTGTCGCTTGCATCCTGAATTAGTGCAGGAACTACGCCGATGGGTGCAGTGGGCAGAAAGCAAAGATGCAATACAATTAGTCAAAAAAATAGAAAAGCCCGACTATAATTTATCAAAGCAATTTGCCACTATAGCAAGACTTTTTGCAGACATTCATCGAAAATTTGAACGAATGGGTGCAAAGGCTGCCTTAGACAAAGAGAGTATGTCGGTAATTGAGTACTGGTTTGATCAACGTCTTAAAGAAATAGCTGTATTAGAGGCTTTCTTTGGGCATCCGGACTTTGACGCACCCGCATATACCATCAGTAAGGCAGATGTATTTTACTATACTTTTGCACTGGTACAATCGAAGGAGTATTTAGCCGCTTGCAGATTTCTTTTACGCCATTATCCCCCCCGAATTTACCCTGTGAATGATTTCAGAGCAATGGTCGAAGTCGGCAAGCAGTTGTGGAAACAATATATGCAACCAACATGACAACAGAGCAGGCAAAAAAGCGTATTTTAGAGCTATCTGAGCAGATCAATTACTACAATCATCGCTACTATCAGGACAGTGTATCGGAAATCAGCGATTTTGCTTTCGATCAGCTCATGAACGAACTGATTGCCTTAGAGCATCAGTTTCCTGAATTGATCCTGCCCGATTCGCCTACGCAGCGCGTTGGTGGAACAATCACAAAAGAATTCGTACAGGTCAGGCACAAATATCCGATGCTTTCGTTGGGGAATACCTACAACGAAGGCGAACTACTCGATTTTGACCAGCGTATCCGAAAAATGCTTGGTAATCAGCCGTTTGAATATGTATGCGAGCTAAAATGGGACGGCGTAGCACTAAGCATGACTTATCGCGATGGTTTATTTGTGCAAGGGCTTACCCGCGGCGATGGAGAACAGGGCGATGATATCACGGCAAACATTAAAACGATTCGGTCGCTGCCCCTACGCGTACAGGCAGATTTGCTGCCCCGTGAGTTCGAGATACGCGGCGAGGGCTTTATGAGCCGCGAAGTTTTTGACAGCCTTAACGAAGAAATTGCAGAAGAAAACGAAAAACGCGAAAAAGAAGGCAAGAAAGCGTTGAATTATTTGGCAAATCCTCGAAATGCAGCATCGGGTACGCTGAAAATGCAAGACTCTGCCGCTGTTGCTAAGCGACGAATTGATGCCTACATTTACGACTTGCTATGCGAGGATAACCCTTTTACAAGTCATTTGGAATCATTAGATTATCTCAAAAAAATCGGCTTTCAGGTTTCGCCATATTATCGCAAATGCGGCAATATGGAAGAGGTTTTTGCATTTATCAAAGAGTGGGAAAAAAAGCGTGTACACTTGCCGCTTGATACAGACGGCGTAGTCATTAAAATTAACAACTATGCACAGCGGGCAGAGTTGGGTTTTACTGCCAAGAGTCCGCGCTGGGCTATTTCCTACAAGTATAAGGCTGAAAGTGCAACAACGCAGTTGTTGTCTATTAGTTATCAGGTAGGGCGCACCGGGGCTGTTACCCCTGTCGCAAACTTGCAGCCTGTGAAGTTGGCAGGAACAACTGTCAAGCGGGCTTCCCTACACAATGCCAATGAGATTGCCCGATTAGATTTGCACGAAGGCGATGCGGTTTTTATAGAAAAAGGCGGAGAAATTATTCCCAAGATTACAGGGGTAGATATCACAAAGCGCAAGGCTGATGCCTTGCAAATTCGTTTTATTACCAACTGCCCAGAGTGCGGTACAGGTTTGGTCAGGAATCCCCGTGAAGCGGCTTTTTACTGTCCAAACGACAAGGGCTGTCCGCCACAACTCAAAGGCAAAATAGAACATTTTATTAGCAGAAAAGCCATGAATATAGACAGTATTGGCAGTAAAACAGTAGATCTTTTCTTCGAACGTGGGATAATACGTACACCTGCCGATTTGTATTTGCTCAAGCAAGAAGATATTTTACAGTTAGAGGGCTTTAAGGAGTTATCTTCACGGAATATTCTGAAAGGTATAGAAGCCTCTAAAAATCAGCCATTCAACCGCGTATTATTTGCGCTGGGTATTCGTTTTGTCGGAGAAACTGTTGCCGAAAAGTTGGCAGACTACTTTAAAAACATTGATGCGCTGGCTGCCGCAGATAGAGAGGCGCTGACAACCATACCTGAAATTGGCGAAAAAATTGCAGACAGTATTATTGCATGGTTTGCCGATGCTGATAACCGTGCGTATGTGCAGCGGTTACGGGCCGCCGGGCTACAATTCGAGGTTTCGGGTAGTCGCGAAACTCTTAGCAATAAATTGGCCGGTAAAACTTTTGTCATTTCGGGGGTATTTGCAAAATACGAGCGCGAAGAGTTGAAGAAACTCATTGCGCAACACGGTGGCAAAAATATAGGCTCGGTTTCATCTAAAACGGATTTTCTGCTGGCAGGTCAGGGGATGGGGCCTGCCAAACTGGAAAAAGCTGAAAAGCTGGGAGTTAAAATCATTTCTGAAGCAGATTTTGAACAAATGATTGCAGGCTAATGGGTTTTCAGGACTTACTTATAGCCCCTATTTACGGTATCGTAATTTTGGTAGTTATGTATTCGCTACGCAAGCGGATGTCACCACCACACCTGCGTAAATTTTTTATGCCGGCCCTGTTGCTGAAATTTGTAGGCGCTATCTTCTTAGGGCTGATCTATTTCTTCTACTATGGCGGCGGCGATACAGAACTTTATTACACATTAGCGCGCTATATAAGCCGTAGTTTTTACGAAAACCCTGCTGCATTTTTCAAATTGATTTTTGGCCCGCTGGAATACGACCCCGAGACTTTTCCGTACCTTTCGGTCAATATGTTTTACTATAGAAAGGATCACGATACCTATTTTTTGTTGCGATTAGTAAGTGTAGCTAATTTATTGACAGGAAATGTGTATTCAGCAAGCGCTCTGATTTTTGCTACATTTAGTTTTCTGGGCAGTTGGGCGTTTTATCTGGCCGTTGTGCATATTTATCCTACCTACTATCGTGCATTAGCATTGGCTATATTATTTATGCCATCTGTGATTTTCTGGGGATCGGGCATTATGAAAGACAGTGTAACATTTGGCGCAATGGGATTAGTCGTCTATAGTTTTTACTTTGGCATCATTCGTCGCGAAAATTTGCTAAGCAATGCGCTTATTGGTGGCTTAGGACTGTTTCTGATCATTTCTATTAAGATCTACATCATCTATTGCCTTCTTCCTGCGCTGATGCTGTGGCTCTTTCTTCGCTTTCGCGATCGGATGCGTTCCGGATTTGCCAAAGCGCTTTCTGTTCCCTTTTTGGTCGTCATAGGGGGTACACTCAGTTTTTTTGCAGTGCTCAAGCTGACCAGCGATACGGCATATAGCATCGAAAATATTGCCAATAAAGCTGAGGTAACTGCAACCTACTTGCATCAGCAAGCAGAGGGGCAGGGGTCTGCCTACGAGATACCCGAATTTGACGGCTCGCTGGGCAGTTTGGTGAGCTATGCGCCGCGAGGGATTACTATTACACTGTTTCGCCCGTTTTTGTGGGAAGTGAAAAGTCCCGTGCAGTTGATTGCTGCCTTAGAAGCTACTGTTTTTATCTTTCTCACGCTGCGCGTACTTTACAAGGTCGGGATTAGAAAAACACTGACGACAGTTTTTGCAGAGCATTTTGTATTTGCTGCACTTGTTTTTTCCATTGGATTTGCTTTTGCAGTGGGCGTAACTTCGGGTAATTTCGGTACACTTGTGAGATACAAAATTCCGATGATGCCCTTCTATGTGGCTGCGCTGATGATTATTTTGGAAAAAAATAAGAAGCCAAAAGTAGTAAGGGGCTTTAAATTTGCGCCTGCTAATGCTGCCTATGCGAAAGCCTAAGATACTTTTTGCAGTAAACCATCGCCTTGGACGTTCCCCCGGGCAGCGTTTTCGTTTCGAACAGTATTTAGCGGCGCTCGAAGCAGCGGGCTTTAGCTATGAGATTTCGCCGCTGATTCCTACAGCTGAAGACGATTTGGTTTTCTACGCTTCGGGTAATTATATCGGCAAACTGCGTATCATGCTACAAAGTCTTAGGATTCGCCTGCAAAACTTGCTACACATCAAATCATACGATATTGTTTTCTTGTATCGAGAAGCGCACTTTACGCGATTAACGCTGTTTGAAAAACTTTTTCGCCTGTTTGGTGTAAAAATAATTCTGGATTTTGATGATGCTATATGGCTTCCCGTGATCTCTGAGGGTAATCGGATGTTGGCATGGTTAAAAAATGCAAAAAAAATTGACTATATCATTCGCCTGAGCGATTTGGTGATTGTGGGCAATAGTTACCTAGCAACCTATGCCGCCCAATTCAACGACCGTGTGGAAATTATCCCCACAACCTTAGATACGACTATTTTTTATCCCGAAAATCCGCGCTTTGCGCAAGCACGACTGATGTATAAAACAAATAATCAGGCAGTTGTTATCGGCTGGACTGGTAGCTTCAGCACGATTGAGCATTTTGAGTACGGCATTCCCGCCTTACTTGCTATCAAGAAAAAATACGGCGATAAAGTGCGCTTCAAACTCATTGGCGACAGCCGCTATAAGAATGAAAGCCTTGATATTCAGGGTATTGCTTGGCATCCGGACACAGAGTTGGAGGAGCTGGGCGAGTTGGACATTGGTATCATGCCCCTGCCCGATACAGAGTGGACGCGAGGTAAATGCGGCTTCAAAGGATTAACATACATGAGCCTTGCTATTCCTGCGGTATTATCGCCTGTAGGTATAAATAAAGACATTGTGCAAGATGGTAAAAACGGCTATCTGGCAGCAACAACCGAAGAATGGATTGAAAAACTTTCGCTTCTAATTGAAAATGAGGAACTTAGAAAGCAGATAGGCGAGGCTGGCAAGCAGACAGTATGGGAATGCTACTCGCAGGCATCGCAAAAAGAGCGCTATGTAAATTTATTTAAGAGTCTGGTCAAGTAAGCATGGCAGTTTTGATATTCTCTGCTTTTTCGACTAATTTATGTGCTCTTTTTTCAAAAATATGGCACAAAAAATTCAAATAAATATTAGCCTGACCGCATACCAAAGCATAGATGAACTGCCCGCGACAGAGCGTCATTTATTAGAGCAAGCCAGACTGGCTGCAGAGAATGCTTATGCGCCCTACTCTAATTTTTACGTAGGTGCGGCACTTCTCACAAAGGAAGGCATCATAATCAAAGGAAACAATCAGGAAAATGCTGCTTATCCCTCAGGACTGTGTGCCGAGCGCACCGCCTTGTTCGCTGCAAGTGCTAATAATCCTGATTTACAGGTGCTTATGCTCGCTGTAACTGCACGTCGGAAAGGTGAAATGCACTACACGGCAGCCAACCCTTGTGGCGCGTGCAGGCAGGTAATAGCCGAATACGAGGACAAACAACAAAGCCCTATCCGCATAATCATGGAGGGGATTGATGGTGAGATCCGCGTTGCAGACGGCGTAGACGTGCTGCTGCCGTTTCGCTTCAGTAAAGACAGTTTGTAGATAATCAAACTAATTTATCAGCAATCCAGTGCGCTAATTCTTCTAAGTATTGGCGGTCTGTATCGTCGTAGTCGTTCAGTTCGGTGCTGTCCACGTCAAGTACCATCAGCACCTCGCCGTTTTTGATCACAGGAACCACGATTTCGGATCTGGAAAGCGAGCTACAGGCAATGTGTCCGGGGAACTGCTCTATATCGGGAACAATGACGGTTTGGGCTTGCTGCCATGCGTAGCCGCAAACTCCTCGTCCGAAAGGAATGCGCGTGCAGGCGATTGGCCCCTGAAATGGCCCCAATACCAGTTCGTTGTTTTTCACTAAGTAAAAACCTACCCAGAAGAAACCTAATCCTTGTTTGAGCGCGGCGGCGATATTTGCCAAATTAGCCGTCAAATCAGATTCGGTTTCGGTCAATGCCTTGATTTGCGGGAGGAGCGCTGCATATTTTTCTGCTTTGCTCGAAGAAATATCTATTGTGAGTGTTTCAGCCATATTGCAAAGTTAGTAAATATTCGAATGCAGATTTTCATTTAAAAGATATTCCACATTTGCTGTTGAACTTTTTAGCGCGAAGAACGCAATGTTTTACGCGGAAAACACTGAGGTTAAATTCGTTTAGTACAAATTATTAACTTGCGGTATGGAAAATCAAGACTGCCATTTTGAAACTTTAGCCATCCGCACACGGGCAGCACAGTCCGACTTTAGGGAGCATTCTGTGCCGCTGTACCTCACCTCCAGCTTTACATTTGAAGATGCGCAGCAGGCACAGGCGCTTTTTGCAGACGAAATTTCGGGCAATATTTATACCCGATTTTCCAATCCGAATAATACGGAGTTGATTGATAAACTTTGTCTGCTGGAAGGAACCGAAGACGGCATCGCTACAGCTTCGGGAATGGCAGCGATGTTTACCAGTATGGCGGCTTTGCTTCGGGCAGGCGATCATATCGTGGCTTCGCGCTCGGTTTTTGGCTCCACGCACCAAATTCTGACACAAATTTTGCCGCGCTGGGGCATCTCGCACACCTATGCAGATTTGGCACAGCCCGAAAGTTTTGAGCAAGCCATTCGGCCAACTACCAAAATGTTTTTTGTAGAAACGCCTTCTAATCCTGCATTAGATTTAATTGATCTGGAATGGCTGGGAAAATTAGCAAATTCGCGCGGTATTATCCTCAACGTAGATAATTGTTTTGCTACTCCTTATTTACAAACCCCAGCCAAATATGGGGCACATCTGATCACGCATTCGGCTACAAAATTTATAGACGGGCAAGGGCGCGTCATTGGCGGTGCCATTTTGGGAGCAAAGGAACTGATCAAAGAAATCCGCTTTTTTGCACGGCACACCGGACCTGCCATGTCGCCTTTTAATGCGTGGGTACTTTCCAAAAGCCTCGAAACGCTGGCTGTCCGCATGGAGCGCCACTGCGCAAACGCACAGGCAATCGCTGAAAGATTACTTGAAAATCAAGAGGTTATATGGGTAAAATATCCATTTTTGTCCACACATCCGCAGCATGAATTGGCACGTAAGCAGATGCGTTTGGGTGGTGGAATAGTTACTTTTGAACTCAAAGGCGGCATGGCGCGGGCGCAGCGATTTATGAATGCACTCCAAATGTTTTCGCTTACCTCCAATCTGGGAGATACGCGAACAATCGCGACACATCCTGCTACAACTACGCATTCTAAACTAAAAGAAGAGGAACGCGCAGCGGTTGGTATAACACCCGGATTGATAAGAATTTCTGTTGGTTTGGAGCATTCTGACGATATTTGGCGCGATATAGCACAGGCAATCGAACAATCTGTCTGATCTTTTATCAAGTAAGCCATAGAATAATGCCATTGACAATGGTGGTAAGCACCGGTGGGATCAGGTGGGCATAGCTCTTGGCCTTCTGCTTCCATTTACCGACCTCACTGATGCGTAGGCTATCGGCGGAGTGATCGGGTAGCACTGCCTTCTCAGGATTGTTGGGGTCGTAGAATAGCAAGTTCTTCATCGTCCATGAGTTATTCGCTCTGTGCGAACGGGCGCAGGTATCATGCCCCCTACCCTTGCTCTGCTCAAAAAATTATCGGAGCTTGTAATCCGATTCACAACCTCGCTAAGTCCTCCTACACCGTAGCAATTAGGAAAGGATCATCTCCCAACAAATCTAACCAATCAGATGGGCAATGCTACTCAAAATAACTTCACTGACCAGACTGATAGGCTGCTTGCGAGGCATGCTATTACCTTAGTTCATCGCAATAAAAAGATTTCAGGTGCGCCTACCTTAGAATCTGTTCTGTGATATATCCTGTTGTCCCAATACACTGACCATTGCGGTAAGATTGTATAAAAAACTGACGATAGCCGCAAGAAGTTGCTACCTGCATACACAAGTCATGGCTGTGGGATTCAAAAACCGGAAAACCCAGATAAAGTAGGCGGAAAGTCATTTTGGGTTTGCTTAACAAGTCTGTGTACGGCATATCACGTGTCCTCCTCTATTACCTTTACGCAGTACAATTACTGTACCCTTTACAATGATATACGTATTATGATGACAAAATGTCGCTCGAATCGTCAATAAATTTTCAGAATGAAATGGATTTTAAAATGCCCAGTTTATCTAAACGCTCAATAACTGAAATTTGTGTACGTACAAAGTGCTGACGGTCAGGATCTTGCACGAGTAATGTGTTGGGCGGATAAAAGCTGTGTTCAGCATAGCTTTGTGCGTAAAGCTCAAAACGTTGTCGGGCCAGTAAGTTGCCCATCGCAGGGCGATGGCGGAAATGGCGCAGGGCATTCAGGTCAATATCTGCATTGGCAACCATGCTCTCACCGTAGCCGGCTTCGGCAAGTACCAATCCATTGTAGTTGATAATTTTCGATACCCCATCGGTAGATGCAAACGGGATGGGCGTACCGCCCATGCCAGCTGAATTAGCAGAAACTACGTAGGCCATATTTTCGATCGCACGCGCCAGTTTGGCTACGTTCTTCTGCGTGAGCAGCGGACTGCCTACTTCCGAGGTATTATGCAAAAATACTTCCGCACCGCGCATAGCAAGGCAGCGGGCAATCTCCGGGTATAAGATTTCCTCAGAAGCAATACAAGCTAAGTTGCCTATGTCGGTTTTTGCAACAGGAAACACACCTTCCAAGCCATAAATATCAAGATATTTATCCCAAACATCGTGTGGCGTAGGGGCAAACATCGAGTTTAGTCGACGATAGCGCAGCACTACATCACCTGAAGGGGCAATGATAAAACTACATTGAAAATACAGATTAGGAAAGTGCTTATCGGTTTCGTAGGCATTGCCGCTAAGGTAGATGTTGTTGTCCTGTGCAATCTGTCCCAGCCATTCATACTCCTGACCATCAGGAGCTATACAAGCCTTGTACAGCCAGTTTTCGATACTTTCGCCCAGTGGAAAACCAGTCAAGAAGTACTCAGGCAATACCACTAAGCGCGTGTCTTTTCCAATAAAGCCAATCGAAGCACGAATCTGTTCGCCAATGCGCTGGATTTCGCGCCGGATATGTGCCGTAACGTCTTCGCGGGTTTGCAGACCGTTGACTGTATGGCAGGTGGTCTGCAAGGCAAGTGCTTTGTAGATCATGAGCGATAAATGTTTACGACAAATAACTACTTTTTACTGTAAACATCAAGACAGTAATTAACCTGTTTTGATAGTTTTCATAATGGCATGTGCGATGGGCTGCCATTCTTTGCGCACACTCGAAGGACAGGTGAAATTCACAATGTAAACACTCTCGCCTATGACGGTGTAAAGGATGTAGGTATAATTTACTATCGCGGGGCGACTAATAATTGCCTTCGGATCGCTGCGCACTTCAGAGATGAACTCAAAAACGGCATACTTGCGTCCGTTGATCGTTGTTATTTCCTCGTTGAGCATAGTTACGTTGGTAAACATTTCCATAATGCTCGACTTGTAAAAACTTTTAAGAATTGGCAGGTCCTCGTATTTCCATGAAGTTGTAGATACGTTTAAGCCAAAACTAACCACGGCGCGGCGGTCTGTAAAAAGAGCAACAGGCTTGCGATAGGTAAAGTAACGCTGTGCGATTTCATCATCCGTCATCGGGCGGAAATCCTCCGGGACTTGGGCAAAAATAGCTTCTGCCAGCTTAATCTTTTTCATTTTAGGCAGATCAGAGGCAGTCGTAAAAAGTAACCAGCCGAATAAAATCCAAGTAATATTCATAGGCAGATAACGGGTAGGTGTTTGATTAAAAGTGAGATACCTTTGCAAAGGTAGTTTTGCAAATCTGATACCGATTCTGAAAATGACCAAAAAACAAAAGGCGCGGGAAATTGCTGCAATCTTAGAGAGTTTATATCCCCAAACACCTGTACCGCTACAGCATTCAGACCCTTACACGCTCCTGATTGCGGTACTACTGTCTGCGCAGTGTACTGATGAGCGTGTAAATCAGATTACCCCACACTTGTTCAAACGCGCCAATAATCCTTTCGATATGGCAAAATTACCGGTAGAAGAAATCAGGGAAATTATCAAACCCTGTGGGCTTTCCCCGAAAAAATCGGTAGCGATTTCCGAGTTATCAAAAATTTTGATAGATAAATACAACGGCGAAGTACCGCAGAGTTTTGAGGCACTGGAAGCCTTGCCGGGGGTAGGGCACAAGACGGCTTCTGTTGTCATGTCCCAATGGTTTGGTGTGCCTGCATTTCCTGTGGACACGCATATTCACAGGCTGGCTGCGCGTTGGGGACTCAGCAGCGGCAAGAGTGTAGAAAAAACCGAAGAGGATCTAAAGAAACTTTTCCCCAAAAAAATGTGGAACAAGTTGCACTTGCAGATCATCTTTTTTGGACGGCAGTATTGTCCCGCACGTGGGCACGATCCTGCACAGTGTCCGATCTGCAGCCGCTATGGAGTCGAAATAAAGCCGGCGAAAAAATCGAAGACCAATTAACACACCCTAAAGGGCGTGCTACATTTTAACACAGGTACTTAAATCAATGAAAATGAGAGCTTTACAACTGACTGATCACCCCGAAGAGCGCATCCGGCTATTGGATGTGCCGCAACCTGTGCCGCAAAGCGGACAGGCCTTGGTGCGCCTGCTGGCAGCCGGACTGAACCACCGCGACCAGTGGATTCGCGAAGGAAAGTATCCGCACACGCGCCCGTTTTGCACTTTGGGCTCCGATGGCTGCGGTATAGTAGAAACTGTTGCCGATGCTGCTGATGCGCATTGGATAGGTAAAACGGTCATTATCAACCCCAACAAAGACTGGGGAAATAATCCCGCTGTGCAGGGCAAAGATTACCGCATTTTAGGCAATCCGGTAGATGGGACATTTGCAGAATTTATTGTCATTGAAACGGACAGATTGCATGAAAAACCAACGCATCTGACAGTAGAGCAAGCGGCGGCGCTGCCTTTGGGCGGATTGACCGCATACAGGGCTACTTGTAAATACGGCGCTGTAAAAGCAGGCGATAAAGTACTCATTACAGGTATAGGCGGCGGAGTAGCGCAGCTGGCGATGCTTTTTGCGCTGGCAGTTGGTGCAGAAGTATGGGTGAGCAGCAGCGACGAAGATAAAATCCGCAAAGCTGTTGCAATGGGTGCGAAAGGCGGAGTGAACTACCGCAGTGAAGACTGGGACAAACAAGTGATGACACAGACAGGCGGGCTGAATCTGGCCATAGACAGCGGTGGAGGAACAGGTTTTAGCCGACTGATTCGCCTAATGCAGCCCGCAGGCAAGATCGTTTTTTACGGTGCAACAGCCGGGCTGCCAACTACATTAGATTTGCATCGCATATTTTTTTATCAAATCACTATTCAAGGCAGCACGATGGGCAATGATGCAGAATTTGCCGAAATGCTGCAGTTCTGTAGGCAACACAGCATTGCACCTGTCATAGACTCGGTGCGACCCCTCTCGCAAATTATTTCTGCCTTCGATGAGATGAAATCGGGTAAACAATTTGGTAAATTGGTCGTCTCAATGACCTAATCGCATGAAATCAACCTTACTGAGCCTGCTGTTATGGATAGTTCCTTGGTGGCTGCTTGCACAAGCCGAGCGCAGTGTTTTTACAGCGGTCGGGCGTGGAGTAGCCACTACTTTTACTACTGATTATCAAACGATTGGTATTAATCCTGCCAATCTGGGCTTTAGAAAAAGTTTTCGCGACCCGAAGTTCACACTGGGGCTGATAGAGGCCAATGTATCCATGTTTTCCGGTACACTCAACCGTCGCGAACTGGTGCGAACTGTCTTTACTCCGCAAAATATCAACCTGTCGCAGGAGGAAAAAATAGAAGCCGCTCGTCGTTTTACAGACACACCCTTTGGATTCAACTTCGATGCGATGCTGGTTGGAGCAAGCATCTATGTTAAAAAAATAGGGGGATTTGCTTTTAGTATCAACGATCGGGTACAATTTTTCTCGCGACTCAACCAAACGGCCTCAGAAATTGTTTTTTTGGGCAATAATGCCTCCTACTTTCCATTTTTGTTGCTCTCCAACGGGCAAACAATCGCCAATCAGCCTAATTTAAGTCCCCGTATTCGCGAGCGAGTAGTAGCAGGATTCATTGACGAGGCAAACGCACAGAGCTACGGGCAGGTGTTAGACGGTTCGCGAGTTTCTTCTAACTGGTATCGCGAGTTTAACATCGCCTATGGTACAAGACTCGTGGACGAATATAATTTTGCGCTGCATATTGGTGGTGGAGTCCGCCTGCTGCGCGGTCTAGCACTGATCAATCTGGTAGCACAGAATGGGGAACTGATCCGTAATCATATTTCCATGTCTCCTACTTTTAATATGGATTTTGGCACGAATGCGCAAAGCAGCAATCCGAGTTTTGTAGGCTTGCAGGAAAATGTTTCGGATTTTCGCAAGGTGTTTGGCGCTACGCCCGTAGGAACGGGAACAGCCTTTGATATCGGCATCAACATAACAATTAAGCGCAATTTTTATCTGGGAGTTGCAGCTACAAATATTGGCAGCATCAATTGGACAGGCAATGCGTATAACCTTGCAGACAGTAAATTGCGTGAAATTCAAGGTAGCGGGATTAATACTTACAACCTATTGGTTACCTCGCAAAACAACCTCCAACTGGCAGGCGAGCGGGCGGCGCTGGAATGGCGCGGCACAAATAATATCCGCCAGCAACTGCCCGGCGTGCTGCGCATTGGTGCGAGTTATGAGTACTTCCGCACCTTCCATGTAGGGCTTGACGTGATTATGCCACTAACAGAGGCTGCAACCAATATCGAGCGCCCGATTATTGCTATCGGCGGCGATTACAGACTCAATCGCTGGCTGAAAATTTCAACAGGCTTTAATCTGGACGGCTACCAGACAGAAAAAGTAAATTTTCCTGTGGGAATTGCCTATATTGCCAGCCGTCGCTTCTTTGAAATGGGTGTTTCAACCCGCGATCTGATGACTTTTTTTGCTGCTCCCCCCGGTGGAAGTAATGTATCTTTTTCAATGGGCTTTGCGCGGTTTAAGTGGTAAGCCCTTCAATCTTTTGTAAATTTGTTACTCACTTAGAAGCCGATGCTCAACGATACCATCATAGCGCTGGCAACACCGCAAGGCATAGGAGCGATTGCTGTCATCCGTCTTTCAGGGCAGGATGCTATCAGTGTTACCGATCGTTTTTTTCAGCGGGCAGGCAAGCATAAAAAATTACTTGCTGAACAAAAAACACATACTGCCCATTTTGGTAATATAGTCGCCGAAGATGGAGAAATTATTGATGAAGTAGTGGTTACAGTTTTCATTGAGCCACAATCTTTCACCAAAGAAAACGTGGTAGAAATCTCCTGCCACGGCTCGCCGTTCATTGTGGAGCGCATCATCAGGCTTTTTTTGACGGCAGGAGTGCGCCTTGCTAAACCCGGAGAATTTACACAGCGGGCATTTCTCAACGGACGCTTTGATTTGGCACAAGCCGAGGCGGTGGCAGACCTCATCGCCGCTGATACTGAATCGGCTCGACGCAGCGCCCTCCACCAAATGCGCGGTGGCTTTTCCAACGAAATCAAAAAATTGCGCGAAGAGTTAATCAATTTTGCATCGCTGATAGAATTAGAACTGGATTTTGGCGAAGAAGATGTAGAGTTTGCCGACCGCGCACAGTTAGCCCGTTTGGTTCAGCAAATTGTTGCCTTTTTGGAGCGACTGATGCAGTCCTTCTCACTGGGCAACGTACTCAAGAATGGTGTGCCAACTGTAATTGCAGGCAAGCCCAACGCAGGCAAATCTACCCTGCTCAATGCGCTACTCAACGAGGAAAAAGCCATCGTCAGCGAAATTCCGGGTACTACCCGCGATTTCATTGAGGATACGCTGGTGATTGAGGGCATCAACTTCCGCTTCATTGACACCGCCGGACTGCGCGAAACCGACGACCGCATAGAGGCGCTCGGAGTAGCCCGTACCCGCGAAAAGATGGCGCAGGCAGCGCTCATTATCTACCTTTTTGACATATTGGAAACTTCTGCCGATGAAGTAGCAGAAGCAGCAAGAGAATTACAACAGATGGGTAAATCTTATTTGCTGGTGGGTAATAAAGTAGATAAAGCTACCCCTGATTTCCCTCATCATCCTGATATTATTCGCATATCAGCGGCACAAAATATCGGTTTGGATGTGCTGAAAACTGCCCTGCTGAAAGCCGCCAATGCCCGCCCCGTAGCTGTTGGCGAAACCGTTGTTACCAACCTACGGCACTACGAAGCCCTCAGCAACGCCCACCGCGCCCTTTCTGACGTGCTCAAAGGGCTGCAAAGCCACGTTACCGCCGACTTCGTAGCGATGGACATCCGCCACGCACTCCGCGCCTTAGGTGAGATTACAGGTGAGATAACAACCGAAGATTTGCTGGGAAATATTTTCAGCAAGTTTTGCATCGGAAAGTAACCAACACAAAACAACCCAATACAAAAACAGTTAAGCAACCTACTAAAGCCCTGAAACAAGGGCTTTTTATATTGCTACGAATTATTTTGTGATGCTATGCGTTTATTAGAGGGTGTCCAAAAAGTAACACGGACTTTAGTCCGCGATTTGTTAACCACTTGATAATCAAATAGCTACAGACCAAAGTCTGTGCTAAATTGAGCTTTTTTTGGACAGTCTCTACAGGGCAATAATTATACTACCTTCAAAAATGTATCGTTTACGAACATTTCAGAATGCTCCAAGTTTAAACAACATGAAAAATCTGCTTTTCATCGGATTGTTGATCGGCTGCTTCGCCTGCAATCCTGATAAAGACACTAAGGTAAATAGCGAAGAGGTGCATTTTAATACTTCGGCAAGTTCGGTGCTGTTCTTCAAAAATGTCCGACAACTCTACTACGAACGTCAGGAAAATCAGGCCGCTAAGGCGATTATCTACCGCATGAGAGAGCGGGTACGCGACAAGAACATCCCGCTGCTTTATCCTTCGATTGTACTTTTATGGGCACAGGACGAAGCAGCGGTTATTCTGGAAAAAAATGAATTTTTAGCTGATACAGACACCCTGCGTTTGGTATGGACAGATACCATACAGCATATCGAAGGTGAGTATCTATTTCCCAACGGCGATAAACGGACACACTACAAGCTGGCAGCACAGATCTACCGAAGCATTCAGGAGAACCATCAACTTTGGCTGGTAACAGATTCTGCAAGGATTCCATTTCTTGCGAATGAACGGCAACGCGAACCATTTCGCAAGACAATGATTGATTATTTCCGGTTGGTCAATGTGTTGAGATAGTGTCTATCTACTAAGTGCCGAAATATGATTTGCAATTGCATCGCCTACAGCTTTCATTACCTCGTGCCATGCTTTAGAATATTCGGGCTTCCAACGCTCAGCGCGCGCACTGGCGATAGTTTCTACAAACAGGTCAATAAAAGGCTGGAAGTATTCGGGCTTTACACCGTATTTGACGTGTCTACTGGCGAGTGAACGAACCTCTTCACTAATATGATCGAGTTTATCGAGTTTAGTAACCACAAGCGTAATTGCAAATGCAAGTTTCTTGTGCTGATCTTTATCATTTTTAAATAGTTTTTTGTATTCAGGATGTCGCCTGAAGAGTTCATCGTAAAATAGCCGGCCTATCTCAGGCCCATGACCAATTAGATCGCCCCACGTCTCTTTGACGATCTGAATGCTCTTTTGACTTACCATTAGCATGTTTGTGATTGCAATGTTTCTTTAAACTAATTTATGTGTGATGCTGCTAAACAGCTGCGGAGGCTTCACCGGGCCGCCCCTCGCCTGAAAAGTCTTCCTTAGTAGGCTGTTCGATGTCAAACTCCTCGATGATTTCTTCCTCCTCCTCGGCGAAGGTGTCGTCTATTTCCGGAGCCTGTACGCGCTTTAAACGCCCTGCGTTGATTGCTTCCTCTTCCTCAGAAACATAAGGAATTACCTCGATAATCGGGCTGAGATTTACGTCGGTTATATCGTAGGGAATAATCCATGATTGGAGTTGTTCGTCTATGCGCTCAATCGCTTGTCGGCAGTTTTGCGCAGAGACCAACATGAGCGAGGTGAAACGCTTTTCCTTTCCGTTGGATTCGTCCATGTCATAATAGGCAACCTTACATTTGTACCACGTTTCGCAATCTTCGTAATTAAAAATTTCCTTGAATCCGGTTTTGGAAACACTTTGAATTAAAAAATCGGGAATAGTGCTGCCCAAGCTTCTGTAGAGCCGTGCCTCAGCATCGGTAAAGGAAACAGCATCTACCAGATAGGTTTCAGAAACCATTTTTACTTTGTCGTTTTCCAAAAACTTTGCATATTGAATCTTACATTGAAACCAAGTTGCCATGATGGTGGGTTTAAAATCGAGGTGCCAAATTATCAGATCTTGCAATCAAATGCAAATTAATAAAAATTGATTATATGCCCAAAGTGTCGTTAAAATTAGGCTGATTCTTGTTTGCCCATTGGCAAATAGACACGCGCCAATCGCCTGTTTTTACGTCAGACTCCACAAATGCAGGAAATTACTTACCAAGCAAAACAAACTTGAAGTTTAAACCTTAGTTCTAATCTTATGGTTTTATATAAATGAAAGCAGCAGAAAAAGATTCCCCTTCACTTATCAAACGTCTGGAAAAGATACATCCGCACATGATGCTGATGTATGTGAGTGTTATTGGCAGCTCGCTGATTTTCTTCTTTCTTTCGATACTATTCATTGGTGCGGCACTGCAACAACAAGTTAGCATTTCGCTGCCCAAGTCTTTTGTTTTCAGTACTGCTGTGCTGCTGATGAGCAGCTATTTTGCTCATCAATACATACAGCACTTCAAGAACGATCGCCCTCGGGAACTTAGCCACGCCGTCAACGGACTGCTCATTACAGGTATTATTTTCACTTTGTCGCAGTTGATTGGCTGGATGGAGCTTTCAGGGAGTGGCATACATTTTACAGGCAAACCCGCAGGAGCTTATTTGTATATTCTCTCCGGGCTGCATGTTATCCACTTGGTTGGCGGTTTGATCTACACTTTTGTACAGGCGAAAACAGCCATGCGTATCAAGAAGGATGCCGTACAGGCGCTGATTGTTATGAGCAGCCAATACGAATTGGTTAAAGCGCGTATGCTGGTTGTGTATTGGCACTTTTTGGATATTGTATGGATAATATTGTTTGTTTTCTTCCTGCTGCTGCTCTAAATCAGGTCTCACTGCGGTTTTTCATTAGTTTTTGTACTGTAAACGGATGATACGCCTGCATTTTGTAGTATAATTGCTCAAGATCAGTATCGTCTAAAAGCATAGCTCTGTGTTCGGGTTTATAAAAGCCCTGAAGCACGGCATGGTCAAGAAAATCCAGCAGTTTGTCGTAGTAACCATTTACATTAAGCAAGCCAACAGGTTTCTGATGCAGTCCCAATTGTGCCCAGGTCAGCACCTCGCACAACTCCTCAAAAGTTCCCATCCCTCCGGGGAGGGCAATAAAACCATCGGACATTTCAAACATACGGATTTTGCGCTCGTGCATACTTTTGACAACAATGAGTTCGTTGAGCCTGTTGTGTCCAACTTCTGCCGTAAGCAGAAATTCGGGAATAATACCCGTTACTTTCCCTCCACATCTGAGCACCTCATCGGCAACAGTACCCATCATCCCAACGCGCCCTCCGCCGTAGATCAGGCGCAGATGGTTAGCAGCAATCATTCGCCCGACAGCCGATGCAGCCTGTAAATAGACCGGATCATTGCCGCCGTTGGCACCACAATACACACAAATTGATTTCATAGCTCAAATAACACGACGCGCTCCGCGATAGCGCGGGGCAAAATAACTGGTAAAAATCGGTTGTTCGACAACCCCTCGGGAGGTGCTGGCATGAATAAACGTCGCCTCTTGCGGCATACCGCCCTTAGTAACAATTCCTACGTGCGAAATGCGCTGCGGATCGCTGTCTGTTGTTGCAAAAAACACAAGGTCGCCGGGTTGCAGATTGTCCACACTGACAGAAACTCCTTGCAGGATCTGATCGCGGGAAGAGCGCCCCAGACTGACGGGAATCCCCGCCTCCCTGAATACTAATTGCGTGAAAGAGGAGCAATCCAGTCCGGTAGCACGCGTAGTGCCGCCAACGCGGTAAGGTGTACCAATCAGCGTTCTGGCATGGGCCAACAGCCGGTTAATCATTTCGGCGCGTTGTGCATTGGTCGAATTATTGGGCGGCACAATCACAGACTGGCGGTTAGCCTCTATCAACGCATTGAAAAAGTCATCGAAAACCTGCTGATGGATGCGCAGGTCTATCTGGCAGGCAACCACGTTGCCTTTGCTATCTTTTATAAATTGCAGCCCTCGCGTATTGCCCGCACCGATCAGCTTGTCAAAAAAGCGCTCGAAAGCCTGCTGGTGCATGACTATATCAACCTGTGCTCCCCAGAGATTGCCCTTGCTGTCTTTTAGAAAAGTAATGCCCGGTATGTTCATCTTCAGATCATTGGTAGTTATGATGAAAAAAATCGCAGCGCGTTTCTTATTTTTACCAACAAGCATGCGCCTGTTATGGCAGTTAATTTAGCAATTTTTATATAGATGAAAAAAATCAGCCGGCAAGGTATCTTCCAAATCTTTTTTTCTGATGTTGATAACAGCCTGTACAACCCTCTGCTCCCGATACGGCAGAGGCATCACAACTCGAT
Source organism: Rhodoflexus sp. (assembly GCF_053489755.1). Taxonomy (NCBI): domain Bacteria; kingdom Pseudomonadati; phylum Bacteroidota; class Cytophagia; order Cytophagales; family Thermoflexibacteraceae; genus Rhodoflexus; species Rhodoflexus sp. Next base: position 2,295 of record NZ_JBRCHD010000009.1, on the reverse strand, counting down.
CATGTAGCAAAAGCACCTGATAACTTGCTCGATAGCAGATGGCTCTCCGAACTGTGCAAAGAATCGGTTTATTATTCCAAAGGAAAAATAACAAGAGCTTCTACTACCTGATCTATGATCCCGAAGAAAGGCAGTTTTTTACCTTTACTATTGGCTATGAATGACTACTTTCGCGCTCAAAAATAAGCTCCTGATATGCCGCAGCGCCTGCTCATCATACAAACTGCCTTCATTGGAGATGTGATTCTTGCTACTGCATTGGTAGAAAAAATCTACCGGCATTTTCAAGGACAGGTTGAAATTGATTTCTTGCTGCGCAAAGGCAACGAGAGTTTGCTGGAAGCGCATCCACATATCCATCGCCTGTGGGTGTGGGACAAGCAAGCGGGTAAGTATCGCAACATGTGGCGGCTCATCAGTCAACTGCGCAAGCAAGGCTACTCTCACGCCATCAATGTGCAGCGATTTGCTGCATCGGGAATATTTACAATCTTTTGCGGCGCAAAGGAAACCATCGGCTTTGCCAAAAACCCGATGAGCGCGTTTTTTACACGCAGCTATCCGCACCCTTTCGGCGATGGTACGCACGAAACAGAGCGCAACCAGCAGCTAATCAGCACCTTAACTGATGCCACGCCCGCCAAGCCGCGCCTGTATCCGCTGCCCAAACACTATGAGCAGGCAGCGACTTTCGGACAAACGCCTTACGTTTGCATAGCGCCCGCCTCGGTGTGGTTTACCAAGCAATTTGCTGTTGACAAGTGGATCGAGCTAATCGGTAAAATCCCTGCCGACGTACAGATACTCTTGCTCGGCGGCAAGGACGACTCTGCACTTTGCGAACAAATCAGTCGACAGGCAGGGCATCCCAAGGTGCAAAATCTGGCGGGTAAGTTAGGACTATTGGCTTCTGCGGCACTCATGCAAGGTGCGCAGATGAACTATGTCAACGATTCGGCACCGATGCACTTAGCCTCTGCCGTCAATGCGCCCGTTTGTGCGATTTACTGCTCCACCGTTCCCGAATTTGGCTATGGACCGCTGTCAGATAAAAAATTCATCATTCAGACTGCTGAAAAACTTGACTGCCGCCCGTGTGGTATGCACGGACACAGCAGTTGTCCCAAAGGACATTTTAAGTGTGCCACAACAATTTCAAGTGATGAAATAATCCGTCAGACACTATGAAGCTGGGTATTACTTACTACGGCATCAACTTTGCACAGGAAACATTGATTTTATTGCCTGATTTCATCAAAGATGCGCAGGCTATTACCGATATAATCAACCAGTTGAACGATGCTGCTGAGAGATAAAGACCGACGAGCACTCTGCGAAATTTTCAAGACCTCGCCCGTTCCAATAGAAGTCTGGGCGTATGGCAGCCGCGTAAACGGAACCGCACACGATACCAGCGATCTGGATTTGGCGATTCGCACTTTTGACCTGACACCTTTGCCTTTGGCTGTTTTTACAGACTTGAAAGCGCAAATTCGCGAAAGCAATATACCAATCCTCGTAGATTTATTTGACTGGACGAAGTTACCCGAGTCTTTTCAGCACAGCATGAGGTGCTTTTTACTACCGATGTTTGATTTATTTTAAGATAGGACGCAGACAGGCTAAAAAGAACTTACAAACCTTGCTAAAAGCCTTTTGTTTTCCGTAATGATCTCAGCATGTGCGGTCATTCCTTCTTTGTAGACCAGTGTTTTATGGTATGTTGTTGAAAGCCCTTGCGGCAACACTACCCGACCTAAGAAGATACTATCCTGAATAGGAACTTCAGAAACAAAAGATAGCTCCCCTCAACTGTACCAAACTCCTGATGTGGATAGCCATGAAACTTGATTACAACTCATCTCAAAACTATCTAAGTAGCATAATCATGGCAGCCAGTTTGACAAATCCTGCAAAATTGTCTAAATGATATTCGTATTTGGTTACGCATCGTCTGAAGTTTTGTAGCCAGGCAAAAAAACGCTCTACTTTCCAACGTCTTTTATAGCGGCGTAACTTTCGACCGTCTTGACTGGCTGGCTTCTTACGACTACTACGATGAGGGGCAATCAGGTCAATATCATATCGTTCACTTAAGTCCTTGTCCATTTGCCCTGACTTTTGTCAATGACCTGCACACTGATCAGGCTGCTCTTGTTGGGCTTTTTGCGTACAAACATGCCTCAAAGGTATGAATCCAAACCTCTGGGACACCCAAAATACAAATTGAAAAATCGCAAATGTCTAATTATCAAATAGTTGTAAATTAGTGTCATTTTTTCTGCGGAAGTCAGG